>DASQAE010000136.1:0-1847 GCA_035635915.1 Burkholderiaceae bacterium
GCATTTGCCACGACAACCGCAAAAGCGTGGCTCACACAACCTAGGCGCCGCAAACCGCGTGAGCAACTGAATATGCACAGTCGCACGTGCTTGCGGCCCTGGGCCGGCGTGGTGGTTGTCCCTTCCCACTGCTCGCGACGCGAAGCGCGCGCGCTACTTGGCCGCCGGAGCGACCGAACTACGGGAAGAGCGCGCGCACGTAGTTGATCGGCGCGTGGTCGGCAAGATCGCGCACGGGGACGTTCCCATCGATCCACGCCATACGCAGCAGGTACTCGGCGCGGGCGGCAGCGCGATCGGACTCCACGTCGGTAGCGCTCGCACCTGGCCTGAGCGATCCCCGCCGATCGATGTACACCATGGATCCCGCATGCTCGTACCACGGGGTTTCAGGCGGCAGGTGCGTCACGATGTCGCAGCAATCGACGTAGCGCGCGACTGTGCACTTGATGGAACCGATGAAATAGCGGTCGCCAACCCGCGGCGACCCGATCGTCGTCAGCCGTGTGCACGCCCAGTGGGAAGCAGCGAGCGTCGCGAGCGCCGCGCCCAGACTGTGGCCGGTGAACGTCGGCGCGGGCGCGCCATTGCTATCGATCCACGGCTGGATGGCGTCGCGAATCCCTATGAATCCTTCGGCGAAACCGTTGTGAACGCGACCTCCTTTCGCCCACGCCCGCGTGGTCGCTTTCAGGTCCGTTCCCAAGTCGGTAACGCGGTCCGGCTCGGTGCCGCGGAAAACAACCAGCGGCCCGACTTGCGGCAGTACGACCGCATAAGCCTGGGTGTCGGTTTTGGGGTCGCAGAAGTCCTGCCACGCGTTGGCACTGAGTCGGGCAAGCGCATCCTGCAGCTTCTGGCGCTGCGGCTGGTCACTTTCGAATCGCAGATAGGCAAGCCGCGCGCACTCGGCACATATCGCATCTACCGAAAGCCGGGTCTCGTCGCCGGCGATGAATACGGTGGGGCGAACCGCGGGTTGCAGAAGTGCCAAGCGCGAGGCGTCGTACGCAATGGCAGTCATCGGAATCTCCTGAAGCAACAGCCAGCAGCACGGTGCACTGCCATCATTCAGACGACAGACCAAGCTACGCTCGATCCGGAAATTGCGTCAACGTGAATATTCGTGCGCAAAGCGCCGGCGCAGCGGGGACGCCGTGCCGAAGTCCGGTCTGCGCTCGTGGAACGAAGCAGCGGGTCGCTGTAGTTGACGCAGACAGGGGTGTTGGCGTGGCGCGCTGGGGAAAGGGTGCGCCCGGCAACCCATCTTGCCCCGCGATCGATATGATCGGAGGGTTGTGGCGGCGCGCCAACGCGTCCGACCGCTGCGTTCGAACCCCAGGCCCTTTCCGTAGAACCCGCCCGTGCTCAACCGGCTCCTATTTCGCTCCTTGCACGAACATCCCGAACCGTCGCAACGCGTGCTCGGTATCCCCGCGCTGACGCCAGACTCCGCCGAACTCGCCCAACTGCTGCGCACGGATCCCGCCCCGGAAGTGCGAGTTGCAGCGGCGCGGCACTGCGCCGACCTGACCATGCTTGCTGCAGCCTGGCGTGCCGAGACCGAAACCGAAGTACGGGCCGCGGTCGCTGCGTCGCTCGGAAAAGTGCTGGCGCAGACCCCCGACGGCGCCGCGGCGCAGGCACTGCTTGCGGCGGACGACTGCACCGATGTAATCCGCGCCGCGGTCGCGCACGAGACCCAGGACGACGACCGGCGCTGGCTCGCCATCGATTCGATACGCGACGAAACGGTGTTGGTCGAACTCGCAGTTGCAGCCGCGCACGCGCCGACGCGCATGGCCGCGGCGGAGCGCGTGCAATCGCCACAGGCGCTGCGCCGGCTC
>DASQAE010000137.1:0-4045 GCA_035635915.1 Burkholderiaceae bacterium
CCAGCGCCCTGGAAGTACGTGAACTGGTTCGGCGACGGCACGATCGCATCGGCGTTGGCGGCGCAGCCAAACGCGAAGCCCAGCAACGGCATGCCACCGACCGCGCCTTGTTCGATCACCCACGTCACTTCGCCGTGCAACCCTTCCTCGAGCAGGATGCGCGGCACGTTGGCCGCAATGCCGAAGCCCAGATTGACTGACCATCCGCGCGTCAGCTCGAGCGCAGCTCGGCGCGCGATGACCTTTTCCGGTCCCCATGGCTGCAACGCGAAATGCGAGAGCGGCTCGATGATCTCGCCGCTGATGGCGGGATCGTAGGTTACCTGGGTGGTCTGCAGTTGCTGCGGATCGATGACGACGTAATCGACCAGGTTTGCGGGCACATGCACGTCATGCGGCCGCAGACTGCCGGCCTTGACGACACGTTTGACCTGCGCGATCACGATGCCGCCGTTGTTGCGCGCCGCCAGCGCCTGATCGAGCCCACCCAGCAGTGCGCCCTCATGCTCGTAGGTCAGATTGCCGCGCTCGTCCGCCGTCGTCGCGCGGATGATCGCCACGTGCGGCGCGATGGCAGGGAAGTAGAGCCACTCTTGTCCATCGAAACGTTCCTTGCGCACGACGGGATGTGTTGCGGCAAGCGCATTCATCGCGCAGCCCTGCAAGTCGGGATCGACGAAGGTGCCGAGGCCAACCTTGGTCAGGACACCGGGGCGTTTTGCGGCTGCGTCGCGGTGCATATCGAACAGCACGCCACTCGGAACGTTGTAGGCCGCGACCTGGTTGTCGACGACCATGCGCCAGATTGCTGGCATGGGCAGCGAGGAGGGCCCGCTCGGGTACGAGCCCGCGAGAACACGCGCCAGCAGTCCCGGCTTGGCGATGTGATCGATGCCCTTGATGCCATACATGTCGCCGGCAGCAATCGGGTGCAGCGTGGTGAGAGCGCGCGGGTGGCCATCGTTGTCAAAGCGTTCGCCGATCGCACTCAGCACGAGGTCGGGGCATCCAAGCCCGCTTGACGAACTGACGCTGACGACATCGCCGTCGCGGATCAGCGCGGCGGCCTGTTGAGCCGTAACCAGTTTTTGCACGGTCGCGCCGGATCAGAGGGCGAGCGGCGGAATTGCCACCGCGCGACCAGTACGACAGGCCTCGACGACGGCAAGCGCTGTCGCGAGCGAACGCACGCCGTCTTCGGCTGTTGCGGCCGGCTGGCCGGTACCTCGGACGGCCGAGCAAAAAGCGGCAACGGAGCGCGCATAGAGGCTCTCATGCTCGATCGGGATGGTCTGCTCGCCGTTCGCTGACCGCAGTACGACCTCGCCGGTTGGGTTCTGGGTCATCACATTGCGGCCCAAGATCGAGCCGGTCTCGCCGTGGAATTCGATGCCGGTGCCGGCATGTTTGACGGTGAAGGCGTCGTGCAGCTGCGCAAGCACGCCGTTGTCGAAGCGCAGCACCGACATGGCGCCGTCTTCGAGGCCGTTGCGCGCAAGCGGCGACGTCTGCTTCATGCCGATCGCTTCGATGGGCTCGGCGCCGAGCGCGAAACGCAACGTATCCGCGTC
Source organism: Burkholderiaceae bacterium (assembly GCA_035635915.1). Lineage (GTDB taxonomy): Bacteria > Pseudomonadota > Gammaproteobacteria > Burkholderiales > Burkholderiaceae_F > JAKANT01. The sequence continues at coordinate 1,572 of DASQAE010000137.1, forward strand.
ATGCACGGTGATATCGAGGATGACGCCGCCGCCCGCCTGTGGCCGGTCGATGCGCCACCCCTGCAGATTCAGTGGCAGATACACCGCATGGAACACGCGGGCGAACAGCGGCTTGCCGATCGCGCCGGCGGCGATCAGCTCGCGCATCTTGCGGTGCGTAGCCGCGTTGCGCAGGTGATGATTGGTCGCCATGACGACACCCGCCGCGCGGCATGCGCGAACCATCTCGAGCGCATCTACCACCGTCAGCGCCAGCGGTTTCTCGCACAGCACGTGTTTGCCGGCCCGAGCGGCCGCGATCGTCTGCTCGCGATGCAATTCGTTGGTCGTGCTGATGTAGACCGCGTCCACCGCCGGATCGGCCAGCAGGGAGGCCACCGATGAATAACCGGCCGCGATGCCATGCGTCGATGCGTATGACCGTGCGCGCTCCGCATTGGCGCTTGCCACGGCCACCACCTCGTTGCCAGGTTGGGCGCGAATGGCGTCGATCATGTGTTCGTGCGCGATGGTGCTCGCGCCGATCAGGCCCCAACCGATAGTTCGACTCATATTCGAGGACTCACGCTGCTGCTGGCGGGATTGACTGGAGGGATGAATTGGGGCCATTGTTGGAACGTTCCAATTTTTTGTCAAGCCGTGCGTCGGCAAAGCCGTCGCAACCGGACTCACGCAACAAGGGGGTGGCCCGCCATGGCAAGAACCGGCTCGAGCCGCGCGCGCCCGATGACGATCCTCGACGTCGCGCAGGCTGCTGCGGTTTCCAAGTCGACCGTGTCGCTGGTGCTGCAGGGCAGTCCGTTGATTCGCAAGGCGACGGCCGACAAGGTGCGCGCCGCAGCCGCCAGGCTGGGTTACGTCTACAACCGCCGCGCGGCCGAGTTGCGACGGCAGTCGAGCAACACGATTGCGGTGATCATCAACGACCTTACCAATCCATTCTTCACCGAAGTGCTGGTGGGAATCGAGCGCAGGCTGCTCGAGTCCGACTACATCACCCTGATGGCGCACACGGGCGAGGATCTCGAATTGCAGGAAAAGGTGTTGCGCTCGATGCGCGAGCACCATGCGGCCGGCATCATTCTTTGTCCCGCGTTCGGAACCTCGCCGCGCCTGCTGCACGAAGTTCATGCATGGCGTATCCCGTTGCTGGTTCTGGTCCGATCTCTCGGCAAAGGAAACTACGACTACGCCGGTTCAGGTAACGAGCGTGGAACACTGCTCGCCGCGCGCCACCTGCTTGAACGCGGGCATCGCCGCATCGGCTTTCTCGGCGGCCAGACCGGTGCCGTGTTCGAGGACCGTCTGCGCGGGTATCGCCGCGCGCTCAAGGCACATGGATTGACCTACGATGCCACGCTGGTGTGCCGAGCCAAACCGGACCGTGAGGGCGGATACAACGGCTTGCAACGGTTGCTTGCCGTCCATCCCGCGCTGACGGCCGCGGTCTGCTACAACGACATCGTGGCGCTGGGGGCTCTGGCCGCGTTGGGCGAAATCGGTCGTGTTGCGGGGCGGGACTTTGCCATCGTTGGTTTCGACGGCGTGCGCGACACGGCGCATGCGAACCCGCCGCTTAGCACGGTCGATGTCCGGCCGGGCGCGCTTGGGGAGGCGGCGGCGGGACTGATGCTCGAACGCCTGCGGCACCCGAAGGGCGCAACCCTGCGTTATGTGGCCGAGCCGACGTTGCTGCTAAGACAATCGGGATAACAGGGCGCATTTGCACTCGCACGAAACAATCTTGCCTCTCGTAATGAAACCACCCAACTTCCAAGACGCCGAATTCATCGCTGCGCACATCGCGGAGACGCTGCGTTTCTACTATCCGCGCGCGATCGATCCGACGGGAGGTCACTATCAGTTCCTTCTGGACGATGGCACCGTGTATGACCGGGATACACGCCATCTCGTCAGCTCGACCCGCTATGTATTCATCTGGGCCAACGCGTGGCGGCGCTTCGGTGATGCGCATCACCTTGGCGAGACGAAGCGCGCACTCGACTTTCTGCGCAGTGCGCATCGCAACCCACAAACCGGCGGCTACGCGTGGCTGCTCTCATGGCGCGATGGCGCCGTCGCGCAAGTCCTGGACGCGACCAATCACTGCTACGGCCTCGCCTTTGTGCTGCTCGCCTACGCACACGGACTGCGAGCCGGAATCACCGATTGCCGCGTCTGGTTGCACGAAACCTGGGATCTGATGGAACGCCGTTTCTGGGAGCCGGCACACGAGTTGTACGCGGACGAGGCGGGACCGGATTGGAAGCTGCGACCGTATCGCGGCCAAAACGCCAACATGCATGCTTGCGAGGCGTTGATCGCCGCTTACGAGGCGACCGCCGAAAAACAATTTCTCGACCGCGCCGAACAGGTCGCGCGCTCGATCACAGAACGCCAGGCGGCATTGGCGGACGGCTTGATATGGGAGCACTACCACGAGGATTGGTCGATCGACTGGGACTACAACCGCA
>DASQAE010000138.1:0-2291 GCA_035635915.1 Burkholderiaceae bacterium
CGGCTGCAGGCGGCGCTGCGGCTTTGGCCGCAGGTACTCCTCGAGCACGAGATCGGGGTGCACGGTCTCGCGCAGGACATCGGTCGGGATCTCGAGGTACACCGGGCCCGGGACGCCGGCGTCACCCAGCGCGATGCTCACCGCCTTGTCGAAGTCCCGCACCAGGTTGTCGGCAACGCGCAGCGTGCGCGACTGGCGCGTGATGGGTTGCATGATCTCGGTGTGCGGTACGCCTTGGAGCGGACCGAGGTCGTCCTGCTGGCGTGGCGCGCATCCGCCGATCAGGAGCAGCGGTACGCGCTCGAGATAGGCGTTGGCGATCGCAGTGACACAGTTGGTGACGCCCGGGCCCGCCGTGACCATCGCCACGCCGAGCTCACCCGTCAGGACCGCGTGCGCGTGAGCCATGTGCACCGCGGCGCCCTCGTCGCGTACGTCGACGATGCGGATGCCAAGTTGGGCGATGTGATCCCAGATGGGTTGGATGTGGCCGCCCTGCAGGCCGAAGATGCGATCGACGTGGCGGGCGGCGAGGAAATCGGCGACCAGACGGGAAACGGGCTTGCGGACGGCGGTTGGCATGGTGTCTTCCGATGTCGGCTTCGACGGAAGTATCCAGCACATGCCGCCCCCACCCCTACCCTCCCCCGCACGCGGGGGAGGGAGTAGCGCGCGGAATCGGGCCTCTCATCGACGAATTGTCGGTGGACAGCCGGCGCTACGTTGGCGTATTCGTGTGCCATGGAGAGGCGGATGGTCACGCATTGGGTGGCGGCTGTTGGTCTGGCGCTCGCGGCGTCTTCGGCGAGCGCGCTCGACCTCGACGAGGTCGAGGCGCGCACGCACCACGACTACGATGTGCGGCTGGCACGCTACACCGCCAGCGACCGCCTTATCTCCGACGTTGTGCCAAACCGCACGCTCGACCTGGTGTTCGTGCGCCTGCTTGCTGCGGCGTTCGAGGTGTATCCCGAAGCCAAGCGGCTGCGTTGGGAATTGCAGCTGGTGCAGGACAACGAACTCAGCGCGGAGTGCTACTCCGACGGGCGCATTCTGCTGAGCAAAGGATTCGTGCAACGGTACGCGCACGACGAGGATCAACTCGCCTTCGTGCTGGGACACGAGATCGGGCACGCGCTCGCCAGGCATGTGCGCGGTTATTACCTGATCGCCGCCCGCAAGATCCAGGCGGTGGGCCTGACTTCCGATCTCTTGATCGAGAATGTCGACACAAATACCGCGCTGCGAATGTCGCTCGCGCCGCTTTCACGCAGTCAGGAAATCGAGGCGGATTTGATCGGGGTGCGGCTGGCGACTCGCGCGGGGTTTGCAGCACACGGCGCCGAAGACGTGTTGATGGATTTCATGCGTGCGCAGGACGGAGATCGCGCGGACTGGACCCATGCTGGTGCCGGGGTCAGGTTGGGGGCGTTGCGGGCGGCAGGGATGTTGGCAACGCCCTAGTCTCGGGTCTAGTCAGCGGGAACAACGTTGCGGTTGTTCACGGCAAAGTTGATGCGGCGCGATTCGACGATACGCTGGCCTGTCAACCTTCCTTCCACGATTTCGTAACCGAGCAACGCGAACACGCGGCCGCGCACGAATAGCGGGCGGGCGTTGCCATACCAGTCGACGCACGATGCGCGGCACCCGTCGTCGCGGTTCGAGCCCGGCCGTGCTTCGAGGGTTCCAAGTTCACTGAACGTAAGGCCGTGATTGCGCAGGTAGAGCAACGAGGCGGACGTGTGCCTCAGTTGGCGCACGGTCGAGTCGTCGCCGCCGATGATGGGCAGGCCGAGTAAACCGTCCTGGTCTGATTCAGGCCGATAAAAAAAGCCGTGGCTGCGCGTTTCGCCCTGGGCCGCATTGGCGCGCGTGTACTTGCCAGCTGCGGCTGGATAGCGCCCAAGACGCAGGCTGGTGAACTGCAGGTTCCTGCCGTCGCTGCCGACTGCAACCGCGTGGGAACCGAGCGCTTCGATGCGATCGACGCTGTGTCCAAGCGGCACCGTATATACCGCGCCCTGCTCCGCGTAACGCACTGCGTAGATCTCCGCGTCCGGCCCGCTCGCCTGCGGCCGATGCCATCCGGTGCCGGCGCCATACAAGAGGTACTTGCCGATGTACCGGCTCTGCACCGCATAACCCTCAGGCTTCGGCAGGCGTTGGTACGCGTTGGCCGGCGCACTGTCCCTGCCATCCGAGAACGATCCAAGCGCCACCCGCATCAACGCGAGATCGCCGCGGTTCATCTCCGCCGACCACATGCCGTCGCCGCTGCCATTGGAGCG
>DASQAE010000139.1:0-12079 GCA_035635915.1 Burkholderiaceae bacterium
TTGTCGCCGGTCTCGCGTTCGCGCATGCGGAACGCACCGTCGGGCAGGTTGCCGCCAATGGCTCGGTATCGCGGGGCGGTGCCGACACCACCAATCGCCTTCTGACCTTCAGCACGCGCTGCGAACGGCTCGCCGAGGTGGGCCTGGTGCTGCTGATCGGCGCGGCGCTGTGGAATGTCACCTGGAGTCTGCGGATCATCCTGTTCGCAGCCGCACTGATCCTGGTCGTGCGTCCGCTGGCAACCGCGCTCACGATCCGGCACGCCGAGTTGTCGACCGCGCGCCGTCGCATGCTTGCTTGGTTCGGGATTCGCGGCATCGGATCGATTTACTACGCGACCTTCGCCATTGGCCACGCGAGTCATGCGCACTGGATGCAGGACGTAGCGAGCGCGACGCTGGCGACGGTTGCGATCTCGATCGGTGTGCATGGAATTTCGGCCACGCCACTTATGCGCTGGTTGCGCAGGACGCGCGTACAAACAGCGCCTGGCGATGACAAGCATCGCGGCTAGTGGCGCCTGGCAGCGGCAAGCCGAGTGCCTGCTGCGATTCGCTGCGCGCCGGCGGGAGCGCGACTTGCCGAACCGATGCATGCGCTCGATGCGCACCAAACGCTCAAGAGGCTCTCATGAATCCCGTCGCCGCGATGAACGCCGATGCTGCCCAACTGAAAAACAGCCGCCACCGCGACCGCCCGATGTGCTCGAGCCGAACCCCGACCAGGTGCCGCCCGCAGCGCCGCCGGTTGCTCCCGCCTAGATCGAACGCGGCCAGTGACCGGCCACGGCCGCCGTCACGCGAGGCAATGATGCACGGTCATGCGCATGCGCGCAGTGTCATAACCTTGCGCCGCTGCATGCAGCAGCATCGTGTGATAGTCGGAGGCTGGAATCGATGTCTTGCGCGCGAGGATCCTGAGCGAGCGGCGATCGGGTGTGCCAACGAGCGCACGGCTGTAGTCGGGCGTTACGTCGAGAATCCAGTAATCGGTCCAGAAGATCGGTAACCAACGCAGCACCGCGGGCGCGAAAGTAATCTTCAGCTTGGCTTGCGAAACCGGATCGACCACGCGCGCACGGCCTCGTACTACGTCACCCCGACCGTCGGCACGGCGGCGCCGATCGATCACTCGCAGCCCGGCGCGTTGCGGAAGATAGGTCGCCGTCACATCATCGCTCAACTGGTCGTTGCGTGATGTGATCCGCCCAATTTCGTACCAGGTGCCCGCATAGCAGGTCAGGTCGATAAGCCGCGCGACGGCAGGCTGCGGCGCCGAGGTCTTCGCCGGTGCCGCAGCAAGTGCCGTCAGAACTGCCGCGGCGCGTGCTCCGATGACAGGCAGGAGCAAAGGCAGCGTAGCGTTCAACAAAAGCGACAGCCGATTTGCACCAGTTCCCGCGCGCGCTACGAGACTGCGTCCGGCACGCAAGAAAACCCACGCGGCAGCAAGCGAAGTCAGAGTCAAGCCGACGCTGCGTAGCGGCGAGCGGGAACTGCGCATCCGGCTTGTCACTGCGGCAAGCCGCTCCGCAAGCCGCTTGTCTGCGTCCTGGACCGCTTGTTCCTGCGCGGCGATCGCCGCGCTCAATGAGCGCTGGGTCGACATGCTCAATGAGCCGCTTGCGACGGATGGTCTGCTACCGCAACCGTTTGCTCGCCCGGCTTGCGCGCCGCTTCAGTTTCTTGGGAAAGCGCAGCCGCGTCGCTTGCGGCTGCGGCAGGCACCGCTTGATGCGTCAATTGCATGCGGCGGATGGTCGCCGGAAACATCATCAAGGAAAGCAGACGCCGCATCGCGAGCCAGACCAGGAACGCGGCTGCCAGATTGACGACCACACCGGCGGCAATGGCGGCAATCCATGGCATACCAAGTTGCACCATCCCGGCAAGGATGCCGCCGACCAGCACGAACCACGCCGTGAGGACAAACACCGCTGCGATCACGCCGAGCGTAAGCAGCTGTCCTGCGGCAAGGACGAACTGCTGGCCTTCGAGCGCCAGCAGGCGCAGCCGTTCGCGCGCGACCGCAGCAACCTCTTCGAGGATGCTGCGGCCAAGCGCGGCCCACGAAGAGGCTTGGCCCGTGGCGCGCGTACCCGCGGGCGCGGGATCGCCCGCCGCCTCCGCGGTCACGAGGTACGGATCCAGCGACTCAACAGGAATCCGGCCAGCACCGCCACACCAAGCGCAGTCAGCGGACGTTCGCGCACATAGGAGCGGCACGACTCGGCCCATTCCTCGCGCACTGAGCTGAGATCATCCAACTTCGCGTGCAGCGTGTCGGCGGAGTTCTGCGCCACGGCGCGCGCCCGTTCGACTGCCGGATTGACCTTTGCCGCGACCTTGTCGACGGCTTGATGCGCAGACGAAGCCGCGCGCTCGACGATCGGATCACGCGCCGCACCGCCCACGGCGGCTTCGCTACGCGTCGTTTCCATGGTCATTGATTTCTCCTCATTGGAAGGTGAGCGGGCAACGAACGCTCAACGCGCCCGGCCGCGCCGGAACAGATTGACGATGGCTAGAAGGACGATGGCGCCGACCAGCGAGATCAACAACGCTCCGATGCTGAATGCGTTCTGGTTGATGGTCGGCACGCCAAGCAGCGGCGAGATGATGAGTCCTGCGAGCGCTGCGCCAACGATGCCGACGATCACGTTGAGAAAGATGCCTTGCTGGGCGTCGGTGCCCATGATCATGCTGGCGATCCAGCCAAGCACGCCTCCAACAACGAGCCAAAGGATCAGGTTGATCATCAGGACCTCCCGCGAGTGATGTAGTGTCGTCTGCGACAAGGCGAGGCATGGCAAGCACGGTGCCCGCTGAGACGCTCCTGCGCACTCGCGTTCAGGCATGCCGTTTGCGCATGCAGGCACGCACGGCCGGCCAACCGAGAACCGGGCCGCCATTTAACAATCTGTGGAGGACCCAATGCCGCTGCACCGCAGAGACAATCGGCGCGCTCAACGCTGCGACGAATTCACCCTCGCGCAAGTCGGCGCCCGCTGCTGGCTGGTCGCCTGTAATGGCCGGCTCATCGCCGGCGCATTGCTGAGTTCGCTGCGCGCCGCGATCGAATACGCTGCAGCGGTGGCGGAAGGCAGCGGACATCGGCACTTCCACTTGCGCGTGGTTCGTGCTGGCCGCTGATGCCACGCGGTACCGCTCTGGGTCGCTTGTTCGCCGCAATTGGCGACCGCGCCGCGACCAGTGAGTCGACAGTCCGGAACCGTGGCGCAAGAAGTCCGTCCAAGCCGATCCAGAACCTCGAACAGCTCAGGCACCGCCGCGAGGAGCTCGTAGATCGCCTTCAGCAGATGGCGCGTGATGAGGCTCGAATCCAGGGCGGCAACCGGCATCGCGGAGGCTGAGCGGCGTTCGCTCGGCGCTAGATAGCGCCCGTCGTGGGTTCGTGCAATTGCCGAAGGGCTTACCGGTGCTCCGATGTCATTCTGGTAGCGCGTTGCGCACGCGAACGCGTTGCCATTCACCCGGCAACCTTGCAATCGTTTCCATACAATGCGGTCGCGCTCCGGCAAACGTCCGATCGCTATGCGGTAACGGCATCTACCCTGTTTGCGCGAGCTAAGTGTCGGTCTCCCACGGCTCCTAAAGAAGAATCAATCTATGGCGCATGTTTTGATCGTTGACGACGACGCAGACGCTGCAGAAATGCTTGCGCGCCTGATCGCGGAAGCGGGCAACACCGTGGCGACAGTCGGAACACTGCGCGATGCGCGGCGCCAACTGTCGTTGAAGGAGCCTGACCTCGTGCTGCTCGATCTTGTGCTGCCGGACGGCAGCGGCATCGAGCTCTACGAGTCCGGTCTGGCGACGAACTCAGAAGTGGTGTTGATCACGGGCCACGCAACACTGGAGACTTCGATCCAGGCGTTGCGCCTCGGCGCGGCGGACTACCTGCAAAAGCCGATCAACTTCGCGCATCTGCAAGGCATTCTTTCGCGCGTCATGCGACCGGCCGTGCTGAAGGCCGAGATCGAGGAGTTGAACACCGAAGTTGCCGAAAGCGGCAAATTTGGCCTGATGTGGGGTCGCTCCGCGGTGATGCGGCGCGTTTACGAGCAGATCGCACGAGTCGCAGGAACCGCCGTCACGGTGCTGGTCACCGGCGAGAGCGGGACGGGCAAGGAAGTCGCCGCGCAGACCATCCATGAACTGAGCCGGCGGCGCAAACATCCCTTTCTTGCGGTCAACTGCGGCGCCATCTCGCCGCACCTGATCGAAAGTGAGATCTTTGGCCACGAAAAAGGAAGTTTCACCGGTGCGGTGCGACAGCACGAAGGATTTTTCGAACGCGCCCACGGCGGCACGTTGTTCCTCGATGAAATCACCGAAATGCCGCTCGATCTCCAGGTGAAACTGCTGCGCGTGCTGGAGACCGGATTGTTCATGCGCGTCGGCTCCACGATCGCGCAGGAGACCGACGTGCGTGTCGTGGCGGCCAGCAACCGCGACCCCGAGCGCGCAGTCGCCTTGGGCAAGTTGCGGGAAGACCTGCTGTACCGGCTGAACGTATTTCCGATCCAGCTGCCGCCTTTACGGGAGCGGATGGAGGACGTTGCGTTGCTCGCGCAGCATTTCCTCTCTGAGATCTGCGCTGCCGAGGGGGAGAAAAAAACCTTCAGTAATGCTGCAATGGCCCGACTTCAGGCACACCGTTGGCCAGGGAATGTGCGTGAGTTGCGCAACGCTGTTCATCGGGCCTATGTCATGGCTAGCAGTCCTGTGATTACCGACGAGTGGCTTTCGTTCGACAAGCCGGCAAGCGTCGAAGCGAGCGGACCTGCCATCAACATTCGTATCGGCACCGCGCTGGCGGATGTCGAACGGACGCTGATCCTGGCCACGCTCAAACACTTCGACAATCACCGTGAACGCACGGCTGCCGCTCTCGGCGTGAGCCTCAAGACGCTCTACAACCGGCTCAAGGAATATTCGGCCGACGGCCACGGCGGCGACGCCGCCTGACCGCTCGTCCGACGTATTCGACCTTGATCGGCCGGTGGGTACCAGCGCGACAAGTCTTGCCGCGCGGGCATGGCGATTGCCGTTTCCTGCAGCAGCGCCACCGCGCCGTGAACCCTCAAGCCAACAATGCAGATCGACTCGCCAGCGCCCACGCGAAAGCCGATGCTTCCGACTACTCCAGTCGAGCCGCGGCCGAAGGGGCGCTGACCAGTCGGTGATGCCAACTCGGAGGTCAACATGCTGTATTGGGCCTTGGTCTTTTTCGTGATCGCAATCGTGGCGGCAATCTTCGGGTTCGGCGGCATTGCCGCCGGCGCGTCTTCGATCGCACAAGTGCTGTTCTTCCTTTTCCTGATCGTTGCCGTCGCTTCGCTCATCATGGGCACACGGCGCGGGCCTAAGTGAGGCGGCTGATGGCGAACCGCCGCAAGAAGGACGATCGAAGCGACATCCAGGGCGAAGGCGACTATCGCTCCGCACGTGAGTTGCGTGCCTTCGTCCGCTCCCACGACACGCACAAAATCGCCGAAGAGGCGGCCCCACAAGACGCGAACGAGGCGGCAGAGCTGGAGCGCGCGGAACGCGAAGGGAAGACCCACGCGCGCCCGGATCCGGAAACAGGTGCTCCGGGTGAAAAAAGCACAACAAGCGAACAGGGCAGCAGCGGCGGCGTCAAGGGAACAACAACCGCGCCCAAACGCTGAGCCGTTACCCGCATCAGCCGGTCGCGCGCAGCTGGAAGACGGCGGCGCCGTGTGCCCTTCTATCAAGCGGCTCGATCTGCGCCAGCAGCTGGGAAAACACCGCGTAGTCGATCGGCTTCACCATGTGATGATCGAAGCCCGCCTGTTTGGCGCGCTCGCGATCGGCGTAGGCGCCGAAACCCGTCATGGCGATAAAACAGACGCGTTCGAATCCGGGCTCCCGGCGCAGTCGGCGTGCTACTTCGTAGCCGTCAATGCCCGGCAGCGCCAAGTCGAGCACGACCGCGTCCGGTCGGTGCGACATTGCGGCCAGCAACGCCTCTTCCCCTGAGTAGGCGATTTCGACCCGATGTCCTTCAATGCGCAACCACATGCCAAGCGCATCGACCGAGTCGGCGTTGTCGTCGACGACGAGCAATCGCAATCCCTTTGCCTCGGGTTCTGCCGCGTCGTCTGGACAATTGGTACCCGCATTGGGCGCCGGCTGGCGATCGTGCAACGGCAGCGTCACCACGAACTCGGATCCCTTGCCGGATCCCTCGCTATGGGCCGCGACGCTTCCGCCGTGCATCTGCGCCAGCGCGCGCACGAGCGAAAGCCCGATGCCAAGACCACCACGCGATTGGGCGAACGATGGGGTGACCTGCGAAAACAGGTCGAACACCTGGTCGAGCATTGAGCGCGGGATGCCGATGCCGTTGTCGCGCACGCGCAGCACTGCCATGCCGAGATCGGTCGGTGCAGCGTCCGTCTTCAGCGAGATGGCGATATGCCCACCGGAGCCGGTGTATTGCGACGCGTTGCGTAACAGGTTGTCGACAACCTGGATCAGCCGCGCCGCGTCGCCTTCGACCAACACCGGCGCTGCAGGCGGTTCCCAATCGAGTGTCTGCTGGCGTTGCTGGATTGCCGGCTGCGACATCTCGATCGCCTGTCGCACGACATCCATCAGATCGACGCGCGTCTTGCGCAGCCGGATGCGCCCGGTACTGACGCGCGAGACATCGAGCAGGTCGTCGACGAGACGCGAAAGATGGTTCACCTGGCGCCCGAGCAGTTCGCTCATCGACAGCATCTGCGGATCGAGGCGCGCTTGGACGCGAATCACCTGCACGGCGTTGTGCACTGCTGAAAGCGGATTGCGCAACTCATGCGCGAGCATGGCCAGAAACTGGTCCTTGCGCTCGGCGGCAGTCTGCAGTTCTCGCTGTGCCGACTCGCGCTCGCGCACCTCGTTGCGCAGCAGCGCATTGCGACTCTCGAGCTCCGCATTGGCCAACTCGAGGGTGTGGTTGAGCCTTTCAAGCTCGCGCGTGTTTTCGTCGCGCAGACGCTGATGCGCTTCGTGCAATTCGGCGTTTGCAGCCTCCAGGCTTCGATTGAGCCGCTGCAACTCCCGCCGGTGTACGTGCAGGTCGGCGAGCACCTGCACCTTGCCGCGCAGAATTTCCGGCACCACCGGCACGTAGACGTAGTCCACTGCACCGATCTGGTAACCGCGCAACTGGTCCATGTCAGTCATGTGGACCGCGGTGACAAAAATGATCGGTGTCGATTCGAAACGCGGATGCTCGCGGATCAACGCTGCCGTTTCGAAGCCATCCATCTCGGGCATGCTCACATCAAGCAGGATGGCGGCGAATTCGGTCTCCATCAGGCAACGCAACGCCTCGCGCCCTGAGCCGGCCTTGACCAGCCGGTAGCCGAGGTTAGCGAGGATGGCTTCGTAGGTGAGCAGTCGCGTCGGCTGATCGTCGACGAGCAGGATATTTGCGGCTTCTGGCATGAAGGTGGTTCGCGCCTGGCGTCAACGATGCAGCCAGAGGCGCAACAGACTCAGGAGCTGCTGGTTGTTCACCGGTTTGGCGATGTAGTCCGACGCACCGGCTTCGAGGCATTTCTCACGGTCACCCTTCATGGCCTTTGCGGTCAGCGCGATGATGGGCAGGCGCTGCAAACGTGGCTTCTGGCGGATGCGCCGCATCGTCTCGTAGCCGTCCATGCCCGGCATCATGATGTCCATCAACACCAGCGCATGGTCCTCGCCATTGTCGAGCTGGTCGATGGCCGCCTGGCCCGTGGTGGCGCTCGCCACCTGCATGCCGTGCCGCTCCAGCACCGATGACAGCGCGAAGATGTTGCGCACATCGTCGTCGACCACCAGCACGCGCTGGCCCTCGAGTGCCTCGTCGCTTTCGTTGAGCCGCTCCAACATCCGGCGCCGGCTCTCCGGCAGCCGCGCGATCACCCGATGCAGGAACAAGGAGGTTTCGTCAAAGAGGCGCTCCGGCGACTGCACGCCTTTGAGCACAATGCTCTTCGCCATGGTGCGCAACTGCGCGTCCTCCTCGGGCGTCAGTTCGCGTCCGGTGAAGACCACCACGGGCACTTCGCGCAACCTGGGATCCTTCTGAATCCGCGCCAGCAGATCGAAGCCCGACATGTCGGGCAGGCGCAGGTCGAGCACGACGCAATCGAATTCGCCTTTTTGCAGTTGCGCGAGACCGTCGGCGCCGGTAGCGGCACACACGATCTGCACGTCCTCGTGCACGATCAACTCCGAGATGCTCATCCGCTCGGTTTCGCTGTCCTCGATCACTAGCAGGCGGCGCTGCGTGCTGTGCGCGAACGTGCGGATCCGGTCGAGCGAGACTTCGAGCACCTCGGTCGTGCTCGGCTTGTTCACGTAAGAGAAGGCGCCATGCGAGAGACCGTGGCGGCGCTCCTCCTCGACGGTCGTGATCTGCACCGGGATGTGGCGTGTCTCCGGGTCGTGCTTGAGCTGCGACAACACGCTCCAGCCAAGCATGTCAGGCAGGAACACATCGAGCGTGATCGCGGTGGGCAGGTACTTGCGCGCCATCGAGAGGCCTTCGCTGCCTCGCATCGCTACCAGGCCCTTGAAGCCACGTTCGCGTGCCAGATCGAGCAGGACCTTGGCATAGTGCGGATCGTCCTCGATGATTAGCAGCACGTCGTCCCCGGGTGTTATTGCCGTTCGATCGTCATGGATCTCTTCGATCGTGCGGGCGGGCAGCAGGATCGGCTGGAACGGCTTGGGCGAGTCCGCACCGCTGACCGCGCCGGTACGCTCGTCGCGTCGCATCGATCCGACGTACGTGAGCGGCAGGAACAACGAGAACGTGCTGCCGACACCAAGTTCGCTCCTAAGGCGAATTTCACCGCCGAGCAATTGCGCGAGTTCGCGCGAGATAGCCAGACCAAGTCCGGTACCGCCGTACCGGCGCGCGGTGCCCGCGTCGGCCTGCTGAAACGCCTCGAAAATGATTTTCTGCTTTTCGGGCGCAATACCGATGCCGGAATCCGTAACCGCGAACTCGACCACCGTGGGCGCGGCGTCGAGGATCGGATGGCCTGGTGTCCAGCCGTTTGGCGCCAGACTGATTTGCAGGCGCACGCCGCCCAGCTCGGTAAATTTGAATGCATTGGACAACAGGTTTTTCAGCACTTGCAGCAGGCGCTTCTGGTCGGTGTAAACCGCGCGCCCGAGTTGTGCATCGACTTCGAGGTTGAAGCTCAGCTTGCGTGCCTCCGCTTCATGGCGGAAGCTGCGCTCGACGGTCTCGCGCAACTCGGCAAACGGCAGGTCGAGGCACTCGACCGTGACCGTGCCCGATTCGATCTTGGACAGATCGAGAATGTCGCTGATCAGATTCAGCAGATCGGTGCCCGCAGCGTGAATCGTGCTCGCGAACTCGACCTGGCGCGCGGTGAGGTTGCCTTCCGCGTTGTCGCCCAACTGCTGGCCGAGGATCAGAATCGAATTTAGCGGCGTACGCAGTTCGTGCGACATGTTGGCCAGGAACTCGGATTTGTAGCGCGACGTCAGCGCCAATTCTGCTGCCTTCTCTTCCACCGCGCGCCGCGCCTGATCGATCTCCTGGTTCTTGCGCTCGACCTCTGCGTTCTGGGCCGCCAGCAGCTGCGCCTTCTGCGCCAGCTCTTCGTTGGTCTGCTGCAGTTCGCGCTGGCCGGTCTGGAGCTCGATCGCAAGTTGCTGCGACTGCTTGAGCAGGCCTTCCGTCTGCATCGTCGCTTCGATCGTGTTGAGCACGATGCCGATAATGCCGGTCAGCTGCTCGAGAAACGCGAGGTGTGAACGCGTGAATTCCCGCAGCGAAGCAAGCTCGATCACTGCTTTGACCTGGCCCTCGAACAACACCGGCAGGCCGATCACACAGCGCGGCTGCATTGCCACGGACCCCGACGACACGATGATCGGGTCGTCGCTGTCGAGCAGCGTGTCACGGCTGAAAATCAGGCGCTGCCGGTCGCGCGCGCACTGACCGACCAGCCCCTGACCGAGGCGGTACTCGCGCGATTGTCCTTCGGAGCCGTCGGCATAACCGGCGAGCTGGCGCAGGCGCGCTTCGCTCTCGCCGTCCTCCACGATGTACATGGCACCTTGCTGCGCATCGACCAGGGGCGCGAGTTCCGAGAGCAGCGTCCGGGCGACCGTGATGAGATCGCGCTGCCCCTGCAGCATGCGGCTGAACTTGGCCAGGTTGGTCTTCAGCCAGTCCTGTTCAGTATTGCGGTCGGTGGTCTCGCGCAGGTTGCCGATCATCGCGTTGATGTAGTTCTTGAGTTCGGCCACCTCGCCACTTGCATCGACCTGGATCGCACGCGTCAGATCGCCCTTCGTCACTGCGGTCGTCACTTCCGCGATCGCGCGCACCTGCGTCGTGAGATTGGCCGCGAGCAGATTGACGTTCGCCGTCAGATCCTTCCACGTGCCGGCGGCGCCCGGTACGTTGGCCTGGCCGCCGAGGCGCCCATCGACACCGACCTCGCGTGCGACCGTCGTGACCTGGTCCGCGAATGTCGCAAGCGTGTCGGTCATGCTGTTGATGGTATCGGCGAGCGCCGCCACCTCGCCCTTGGACTCGACCATGAGCTTTTGCGTCAGATCGCCGTTCGCAACGGCCGTAACCACCTTGACGATGCCGCGTACCTGATTGGTCAGATTGACCGCCATCACGTTCACGTTGTCAGTCAGGTCCTTCCAGGTGCCCGCTACGCCCTTTACCTCCGCTTGTCCGCCGAGCTTGCCTTCGGTGCCGACCTCGCGCGCGACGCGTGTCACCTCCGCGGCAAAACCGTTTAGCTGATCGACCATCGTATTGACGGTCTCCTTGAGCTGCAGGATCTCGCCGCGCACATCGACCGTGATCTTGCGCGACAGGTCGCCGCGCGCGATCGCAGTTGCAACCTCGGCGATGTTGCGTACCTGCGAAGTGAGGTTGCCGGCCATCCAATTGACGTTGTCGGTCAGATCCTTCCAGGTGCCCGCTACGCCCGGCACGTAAGCCTGGCCGCCGAGTTTGCCTTCCGTGCCGACCTCGCGCGCCACGCGCGTCACTTCGGCCGCGAAACCGTTCAACTGATCGACCATCGTGTTGATGGTCTCCTTCAGCTGCAGGATCTCACCGCGTACGTCGACCGTGATCTTGCGTGATAGGTCGCCGTTGGCGATCGCGGTAGCAACCTCGGCGATGTTGCGCACCTGCGCCGTGAGGTTGCCCGCCATCGAGTTGACGTTGTCGGTCAGATCTTTCCAGGTGCCTGCTACGCCCGATACCTGCGCCTGGCCGCCGAGCTTGCCCTCGGTGCCGACCTCGCGCGCGACGCGCGTCACCTCGGACGCGAACGCATTGAGCTGATCGACCATCGTATTGATGGTGTTCTTGAGCTCGAGGATCTCGCCCTTAACGTCCACCGTGATCTTGCGCGACAGATCGCCGCGCGCGACTGCCGTCGTCACCTCGGCGATGTTGCGCACCTGGGCCGTAAGATTCTCGGCCATCCAGTTGACGTTGTCGGTAAGGTCCTTCCACGTGCCTGCCGCGCCGGGCACCTGCGCCTGGCCGCCGAGCTTGCCCTCCGTGCCAACCTCGCGTGCAACCCGCGTTACCTCGGCCGCGAAACCGTTGAGCTGATCGACCATCGTATTGATGGTGTTCTTGAGCTCGAGGATTTCGCCGCGCACATCCACCGTGATCTTGCGCGACAGATCGCCGCGTGCCACCGCCGTGGTCACCTCCGCAATGTTGCGCACCTGAGCCGTGAGACTGCCGGCCATCGAGTTGACGTTGTCGGTGAGATCCTTCCAGGTACCTGCAACGCCGGGCACCTGCGCCTGGCCACCGAGTTTGCCGTCGGTGCCGACCTCACGCGCCACACGCGTTACTTCGGCAGCGAAACCGTTAAGTTGATCCACCATCGTGTTGACGGTGTTCTTCAGCTCGAGGATCTCGCCCTTCACGTCCACCGTAATCTTGCGCGAGAGATCGCCGCGCGCGATAGCGGTGGCTACCTCGGCAATGTTGCGCACCTGTGAAGTGAGGTTGCCCGCCATCGAG
>DASQAE010000140.1:0-3269 GCA_035635915.1 Burkholderiaceae bacterium
TCAATCTGAACAACCAGCCGTGGTCGTTACCGTTCGAGAGCCACGACGTGGTCGGCACTGTGCGCTACGAACAGCCGATCAACTCGACCTTGCGTCTTGGCGTGCGCGCGCTCGCGCAGCGCATTCTGACCAACGACCGCATCGCGTTTCCCGACGGATGCAGCACGCAATCGGTCTACGTCTATCCGGGCCTGTGCGAAAACTACAACGTCGATATCTACGACTATCGAAGCAATCATGAGATTCGTACGACGCGTTCGTCCGAGGCGTACGCGATCCTGCGCTTCGATACTGCCGGTGTGGGGCACCGTCTGCAGTTCGGCGCGCGCGCGACGCGTTACGCGGAGCGTTTACCTCCCCGTCAGGCATACAACTTCGTCGGAACCACGAATGTGTTCGCACCGGTAGATCTGCCTGCCGACCCAGCGCTCACGGTTCTGAATACCAATCGCGATCTTTCACTGGACGAGGCATATCTATACGACGCACTGAAGTTCGGTGCCTCTTGGTCAGCGTGGCTCGGGGCGCGTTATGTTCAGGTCGAAAATCGCAGCGCCCTTTCGGATGGAAGCCAAAGCGCCGCCTTCAGCAAGGACATCGTCACGCCGTGGGCCGCGGTTGGTTGGCAACCATGGGCGGGCGGATTCCTCTACGTTTCGACCGGCACCGGCATTGAAGCCGAGGTGGTGCCCAATCGCCCGCTGGATTTCGCCAACGCGGGCCAGGTGCTTCCGGTGGGTCGCAGCCGCCAGATCGAAGTCGGATACAAGCAGGCGCTCGGCGCCGCGGCCAACGTCAGCGTCGCCCTGTTCCAGATCCGCAAGCCCTACAGCGCCAGCGTGATACAACCGTCGGGGCCACCGGTGCGCGTCGCCGACGGTCGCATTGCGCAGCACCGCGGAGCGGAAATCGCGCTTAGCGGGTTCATAGAGCGCTACCTCGTGGTCGATTTGCAAGCGACGTACCTCGATGCAAGCAATGATCAAAGCATCGATCCGACTCTTGTCGGCAAGCGGGTCACGAACGTGCCGAAGTTCGCGGCCAGCCTCGGTACGAGCTTGCGGCCGAGCCAGGAGGTCGATCTGCAGTGGCGCAATCGGGTCGGCTATACCGGAACCAAGGCCGTGACGCCGGACAACAGCGTGGTACTTCCTGCCAGTTGGCAGTGGGACACGGCGCTCGTATGGTCGCCGGCAACGGCGAAACCGCACCTGCAACTACGCGCGGGCGTGGACAACGTCACCGACCGGCGCTACTGGCGCGAAGCGCCAACGCAGCCCTGGGGCGCGACGTATCTGTTTCCCGCGCAACCGCGCACGTATCGCGTGGGGATGACCGCAACTTGGTAGACGCGCACGAAGCGGGCTCAGGTGCAGGCCGCTGCCTGCACCGTGCGCATCGAGGCTGCGGAAAAACACAGGCTGCGGGCGTTGCCGCTGGACGTCAACGTCACGCGGCCGAGCAGCATTCCGTTCGACCCTGGCCGACGCAGCAGCCCCGCGTGATCGAAGCTCAGTACGTGACCGTCAAAACTGCCGAAGGTCGTCGCGACGGTCATGTTGGCTGGCACCGGATCGAACACGCGCACAACGCTTTCGCCGGGATCGAGTACGCCGTTGTCGTTGGCGTCGACAAAAACGTACCAGCCGCTGGCCCAGTTGTTGGCAAACCGCGGTGCGATGGCGACGCGGGCATGGCGTGATGTCGCCTCCGCGCGCGCGACGTAAACCGCGAGCACCAGCTCGTTGGTGGCGGCGCTCAGGCGCAGCCGTTCCAGAGCGCCCTGAAATCCCGGCACGGCGCTCGCCAGCAGTACCGCTGCGATACAGAGGGCGAGCAGGACTTCGACCAGGGTGACGCCGCTCAGGCGCCTTAGCTTCGACATCGCTCCTCCCGGGTGCTGCCAGGGCGAAACGATTGTCGGAAGCGCGGCGCCGCTCGGCTCGCCGCGTTTTGCGAAGGACCTATTCAGGTCCCTCGCAGGGCTACATAGAACTCGGAGCTACAAAGGCGGAATCCGTGCCGGATCGACCAACGCGTCCATCCCGTCTCCATCATCCGAGTGCACTAGCGAGCCGCGAACGCGGTATCACGTGTGCGCAACCTTAAGGGCCGCTCGTCGGACCGCGTCAGCCGCACGCGCCAGCGAGCAGGGACGCTCCGTGGCAGGTGGCAATAATCCGCGCACGCTGCGCCATGCGAGTTCGCGCGCCGATATCACAGTCGATCGGTTTTGGGGGAGCACAGATGCGCCACGGTCCGAAGCCGCCAAGAAACGGCTTCACCTTGATCGAGATGCTGGTGGTCATTGCCATCAGCGCAATCCTGCTCGCGGTCGGCGTGCCCAGCTTCTCGTACATGGTCGACCGCAATCGCGTGGCCGGTGAGGTCAACCAGATGCTGGCCGACCTTGCACTGACGCGCAGCGAGGCGCTCGCCCGGCGTGGCCGCGTGATCATGTGCCGGAGTGCCGACGGTGCTGTGTGCGACGCGGCGACCACCGATTGGAATCTGGGTTGGATCGTATTTATCGATAACCTCGACGCCGCGAGCGTGCCGGCGGGCGTCGCATTCCAGCACGATGCGGCCGAGACGATCATCCGGCGTTCCACGCGCACGTCACCGCAGGTGGCAGTGACGGCGAATCCCCCGCTTGCCGGCATTACGGTCACGGCCGACGGGACGGTGTTCCTGCTCGACGGCACGCCGATCGCCGGAAGTGCCGAGCCGCTGCGCATCGATTTTTCCGGCAACGACGCCAACAACTCACGCTCGCTTTGCATCGCGACCACTGGCCGCGCTCGCCTCTCGACCACCTTCGGAGCCGGAGCCTGTACATGAAGCTCTGCACGCCTCTCCATAGCCGACGTCGTGCACACGGCGTCACCTTGATCGAAGTGCTGGTCACGATGGTGATTGTCGCCGTCGGCCTGCTCGGCCTCGCCGGCGTGCAGGTGCGTGGGCTGTCGATTCAGAAAGACGCTCACGGCCGCGCGCTCGCCACACAGCTTGCTACGGACATGACCGATCGCATGCGCTCGAACACGGGCGCCCTTGTCGGCTACCGCTTCGACACGGCGTACGGCGGGACCTATGTGCCGGCCGGACTGGATTGCTCGTCTGCGCCGTGCAGCGCGGGCCAACAGCTGCAGTACGACTTCGACAACTGGTTCGCCCGCGTGCGCGGTGGCGCCCTGCCGGGTAGCGGCGCCCTGCCGGGCGGTTGGGCGCGGATCACGCCCGAGGGCGCGACGCCGGCTTGGAATGTC
>DASQAE010000141.1:0-5007 GCA_035635915.1 Burkholderiaceae bacterium
TAGCCCTCTCGGAGAAAACCATGGATCTCAACGCACTGAAGAACGTCCGCGCCTGGACGAACGGCGTGGAGGTCGAACACGAGGCGATCGCGCAGATCAAGAACATCGCCGCGCTACCGGTGGTCGCAGGCCCGGTCGCGATCATGCCGGATGTGCACCTGGGCAAGGGCGCGACCGTGGGTTCGGTGATCCCGACGCGCGGCGCGATCATCCCGGCCGCGGTCGGCGTCGACATCGGTTGCGGCATGTGCGCGGTGCGCACCTCGCTCGTCGCAAACGACCTGCCGGATTCGCTCGGCAAGATGCGTACAGCGATCGAGAACCTGGTGCCGGTTGGTTTCTCGATGCACGACAAGCCAGTCAACACCCACCGCGAAGGACTCTTCGGTGTTGCGCTCAAGCGCAAGGGCGATGAACTGTACGACCGCTACGAACGCCTGCGCATCATGGAGCGGGTCGGCAAGTTCGATCACAAGCGCGTGTGGACGCAGCTCGGCACGCTGGGCGGCGGCAATCACTTCATCGAGCTCTGTCTCGATGAAGCCGACGCGGTCTGGGTCATGCTGCATTCGGGCTCGCGCAACGTCGGCAAGACGATCGGCGAGACCGCGATCGGCCTCGCACGCGACGAAGCACGCCGCCTGGAGCGTCATCTGCCGGATCGCGACCTGGCGTGGCTCGACGAAGGCACCGCGTTCTTCGACGAATACGTTGAAGGGCTGCGCTGGGCCCAGGACTACGCGGCGCATAACCGCAACCTGATGCTGCACGCGGTGCTCAAGGCGCTGCACGTTCAGTTCGGGCGGGACATCGGCACGGCCGAACACGCGGTGAACTGCCATCACAACTACAGCTCGATCGAGGAGCATTTCGGCGAGCAGGTGTGGATCACCCGCAAGGGTGCGGTGGCTGCGCGTGCGGGTCAGCTCGGGATCATTCCGGGCAGCATGGGTTCGCGCTCGTACATCGTGCGTGGCAAGGGCAACGCCGAGTCGTACTGCTCGTGTTCGCACGGTGCGGGGCGTCGCATGAGCCGCGGTGCCGCCAAGCGTGCCTTCTCGCTGGACGATCTGCACGCGCAGACACAAGGTGTCGAATGCCGCAAGGACGCTGGAGTCCTCGACGAGATCCCCGGCGCCTACAAGGACATCGACGCCGTGATGGCGGCGCAAGCGGAACTGGTCGAGGTCGTGCACACGCTGAAGCAGGTGATGTGCGTGAAAGGCTGAGCAGATCCCCTCCCCCGCAAGGGGGCGGGAGTAACGAATTCCCTCGGTTATCTGTCGCCAGCGGGTCCGTCTCCTGAGACGGCCTGGTGCGTGCGCCCGTCCCTGACGTCGGTGGCACGTATGCCGCGGCAAGGCGCCGGGTGAATACACGTCGAAGTGGCGAAATGGTCAACGCGCGCATCTCGCGATGCGTATGCAGGGTTCGATTCCCTGTTTCGACGCCATCCCTAGCTCAGTTGGGTAGAGCGATGGCCTGATAAGCCGTTGGTCGCGGGTTCGACTCCCGCGGGATCGACCTTTCCAAGGTCTTTTGCACATCGGGGACGGCCTCGGCAGTCAGTCGCGTAGCGCAAAAGGACGCTACGCGATTGGACAGCACCGCCCGCCGCGCCTGTGCGCCGTCTGCGCATGACGACGAACCGCCTCCCGCAGCTGCATCGCGCGAGCGGATCTCCACGTTACGCAAAGCGGTGTCCCGCACGGCGGCCGGGAGGCTTAACCCCTTTTCGTTCTTTGTTCCGTTCTTTGGGAGAAGACCATGTTCCGCAAGTTCCTCGTCAAGAAGGAAGAACGCGCGCTGCTGTTCCGCAAGGGCGACTTCGTCGCTGTGCTGCATGCGGGCGAGCACCGTTTCTTCGATCCGTTCAAGTGGCTCGCGATCGAAACGTTCGCGCTTGCCAAGACCACGTTCGAACATCGCCTGGCCGACTATCTGCGGCATGCGGAGGCGGAACTTGTCGAGCGCGAGTTTCACGACATCCAGCTCGGCGCGACTGAAGTCGGTCTGCGTTACGAGAACGGCGTGCTGGTCGAAGTGCTGGCGCCGAACACGCGTCGCCTGTACTGGAAGGGTTTCGTCGACGTGCGTGTCGCACACGTGGATATCGCCGAGCAGTTCACGCTGCCGTACAGCCTGACGCTGCAGCTCGGCACGGCCACCGGCCGCGCCAAGGTCGCCGGCGTCGAGCAGGTGCTGGCAGTGCAGGTGCCGCAGTTTCACGAGTCGCTTCTGTTCGTCGATGGCAAGGCGCACGGGCTGCTGCAGCCGGGCCTGCACGCGTTCTGGAAGTTCAATCGTGATCTGCGTACTGAGCTGGTGGACCTGCGCCTGCTGGCACTGGAGATCGCGGGCCAGGAGATCCTCACCAAGGACAAGGTGGCGCTGCGCATCAACCTGGGCGCGGGCGTGCGTTTCCTCGACGTGCTTGCCGCATTCGCGCAGCAGGCCAAGCCGCTGGACCACATCTACCGCGAGCTGCAGTTCGGGCTGCGCGCAGCAGTTGGTACGCGCACGCTCGATGAGCTGCTCGAGGACAAGGGCTCGATCGATCGCACGGTCGCCGAGCACATTGGTCCGCGCGCACGGGCGGCGGGTCTCGAAGTTGCGAGCGTCGGGGTGAAGGACATCATCCTGCCGGGCGAGATGAAGGCCATCCTCGCCCGTGTGGTCGAGGCCGAAAAGGCCGCGCAGGCCAACGTGATCCGTCGCCGCGAAGAAACTGCGGCGACCCGCAGCCTGCTCAACACTGCGAAGGTGATGGAAGACAACCCGGTTGCGCTGCGGCTGAAGGAGCTGGAAACGCTGGAGAAGGTCACCGAGAAGATCGACAAGATCCACGTCTATGGTGGTCTGGATGGCGTGCTGAAGGATCTGGTGAAGATCCGTGCGTAATCCCGCGCGTCAACTCGACGCGCGGGATTTTTTTTGCGAAATGCGCGGCGGGGACGCGCTACGAAAAACCAGTGTCTACGGCCGCCTTGATCGCGCGTGCGTAAGCACTTGTAACCCGCAGACACCGCATTGGTGCGCGCGGGTCGTTCGCGCGCGCAAGCTCTGCGTCAACAAGTAACTCTGTGTTTCGCCGCTTGCCTGGCTTAGTTGTCGCATCTGAGAATCGCCGCCGAACTCGTCGCAGCTGAACGAGCGGAGGAGGTTCTCATGCAGCCCGATGCCGACGCGAAGAACGCAGGCTTGCCAGCGCCGATGCGGCTCGCAAGTGCACTTTTTGTTGTGGCGCTTTCTGCCTGCAGCGGCGGCGGCAGCAGCGGTTCTTCCAGTCCACCCCCACCGCCACCTCCGCCGGGACTGAGCGCCAACGACGCAGCGCGGTTCCTCACCGAGTCGACGTTCGGGCCGACCGACGCGAGCATCGGCGCCGTCATGACCAATGGCTACGCCGGATGGATCACCGCGCAGCTGAACACGCAGACCGCGGCCAGCCATCGCGCCTACATCGACCTGCGCACGCAGCAGATCCTTGCCGCCGATCCAAAAGCCCAGATTCAGCAGGCGCAGTTCTTCGAAACCTGGTGGCGCCAGGCGGTGACCGGGCCAGACGAGTTGCGCGAACGGGTCGCGTTCGCTTTATCGCAGATCTTCGTGATTTCGATGCAGGACGCCACCGTCGGCCGCAACATCCGCGGCGTCGCGGACTATTACGACATGCTGACGGCCAACGCGTTCGGCAACTATCGGACGCTGCTCGAGAAGGTGACGCTGCATCCGCAGATGGGCATCTACCTCACCAGCCTTGCCAACCAGAAGGAAAACGCGGCGACCGGCCTGTTGCCGGACGAGAACTACGCGCGCGAAGTGATGCAATTGTTCTCGATCGGCCTGTATCAACTCAACGCCGACGGTACCGTGATCAAGGATTCGAGCGGCAACCCGGTACCCACTTACTCGCACGACGATATCGCGGGCCTGGCGAAAGTGTTCACGGGGATGAGCTGGTATTCACCGTCGCCGTCGACTACCACCTTCTTCGGCGGCGGCGCGGACCCAAACCGCGACTGGCGGCCCATGTCGTTCTACCCGACGTTTCATTCCATCTCGGCCAAGTCCTTCCTCGGCACGACCATCCCCGCCGCCGGGGTGCCCGACATCGCGGGTGATTTGAAGATCGCACTCGACACGATCTTCAATCATCCCAATGTCGGGCCTTTTCTCGCGACACGCCTGATCCAGCAGCTCGTGACCAGCAATCCGAGCACCGCATACGTCGGCCGCGTTGCTGCCGTTTTCAACAACAACGGTGCCGGCGTGCGTGGTGACCTGGGCGCGACTGTAAAGGCGGTTCTTCTCGATACCGAAGCGCGCGATCCTGCGGCGCTCACCAGCGCCACGTTCGGCAAGTTGCGCGAGCCCGTGATCCGCCTCGCCAACTGGATGCGCGCTTTTGGCGCCACGTCACAGTCACAGGCGGATGCGACTCAGGGTGGTGCCGGTTTTCTGATGGTGACGCTCGATGATCCGGGAAGCCGTCTCGGCCAGACTCCCATGCGTTCTCCGACCGTGTTCAATTTCTGGCGTCCGGGCTACGTGCCGCCGAATACACAGATCGCAGCGCGCGGCCTGGTGGCACCTGAGTTCCAGATCGTCGACGAAGTGCAGGTCGCGGGTTATCTGAACTTCATGCAGGGCGTGGTGGCGCGCGGCGTGGGATCGATACCGCCCAACGGAACGACGCCGGACATCCAGGCGGCGTACACACGCGAGACCACACTCGCGCTCGCGCCCGATCAACTGGTCGCGCGCATGAACAGCGTGCTGATGTACGGCCGGATGTCGAGCACGCTGCAGCAGACGATCATCAACGCCGTGTCAACGATCGCGATTCCCACCGGCACGCCAACCCAGGCGCAGATCGATGCCGCTGTCGCCAACCGGGTCCATCTTGCCGTCTTGCTCACGATGGCGTCGCCCGAATACCTGCTGCAACGCTGACCACGGAGCGAACCAATGAAACGAATCGATGTTTCGCGCCGCGAATTCCTG
>DASQAE010000142.1:0-4984 GCA_035635915.1 Burkholderiaceae bacterium
CGATGAGGCGAATGTCGTGGCCCGGTGCCGGCTTTCCAACCGTGTGCAGCTTGTGCGGAAACTCGTGCGCGGCCAGAACCGTCGCTCCGCCGCCTTCCGTCATTCCGTAGACCTCGACCAGCCACCAGGCCAACGTGCCAGGATGTCCGCTTTCAATGCCGCAGCGAAGGGCGCGCTGGTACACATCTTCACGCGAAACGAACTCAGGTCGTACCGGCCGAACTCGGGCGCGGCCAGCAGGCGTTGATACTGCACAGGTACCAGCATCGTGTGTGTGACGCGATGGCGTTGTGCGAGCTCGAGATAACCGCGGACGTCGAACTTGGGCATCAGAACCACGGTGCCGCCATAAGCCATGGATGGCGCAAAACTGACCAGTGTCGTATTGGAGTAAAGCGGCGTGGCGAGCAGCGTGGTCGCCTGCGGGCCGTACTCGTACACCTCCGCACGCTGCACGTGGACCCAGCGCATCGCGTGCGACTGGACGATGCCCTTCGGCGCGCCCGTAGTGCCGGAGGAGTAGATGATGTTGAACGGATCGCTGGGCTCGACTTGCGCCTGCGTTGCTTGGACGGGCTCAGCTCCCAGCCATTCGGCGAATCCTCTCGCGCTGGTGCTGCCGTTGTCGAGCGCGATAAAGGGCGCGGCGATTGTGGAGCGAACCGGCGCAAGCAGCGCGACAACCCCGGCATCAGCAAAGAACAATCGTGCGTCGGCGTCGCTTGCCATCGCGGCAAGGCTTTCCGGTGTCGACGACGGCGCCAGCGGTGCGACGGCCAATCCGGCGCGCAAGGCGCCCAGGAACACGGCGGCGTACTCGAGCGAGGGCGCGGCGCAGATCGCGATCGTGGTGCCGCGGCCGAGACCTTCGTGTTGCAGGCGTGCGGCGATTCGATCCATCCATTGATCGAGCGCGGCATAGTCGAGTTGCCGGTCGTCCTGGATGAGTGCGGGATGCGTGGGCTGCTCGGCCGCGTGAGCGCGAATCAGACCTGAAAGCGTGCCGAACGGCTGCGTGAGCAGCCATGAGCTCGAACCAGGTGACGCCTCGCGGCTCACGCCGGCAGCACCATCTGGGTCTGCATGACGACTGCGATGAGCTTGCCCCGTTCGTTGCTGATGCGGGTCTGCCAGAGCATCGTTGTCTTGCCGCGATGAAGGGGCGCGGATTCGCCGGTCACCCGAGTGCCCTCGGGGGCGGCACCGAGGAAATTGGTCTTTGATTCGATGGTCGTGGTGCGCGTCCCGGGCGCGAGATTGAGCAACGTCCCCACCGCGCCGAGCGTATCGGCGAACGCCATGTATGCACCGCCATGCAGGACGCGACCGGACGTGCACAGATCAGGACGAACCTGCATCGTGGCCACGATCTTCTCCGGCGTTGCCTCGACGAGACGCACGCCCATCAGGCCCGGAAAGATGGGCTGCAGAAGCTGGTTCAGTTCGTCCAGCGTCACGGCGGCTCAGCGGCGATCCTGGATCAGTTCGATCTTGTAGCCATCCGGGTCGGCGACGAACGCAATCACTGTTGTGCCGCCCTTGACCGGACCGGCCTCGCGCGTCACGGTGCCGCCCGCGGCCTTGATCTTTTCGCAGGCGGCATAAGCGTCCTCGACCGCGATTGCGACGTGGCCGAAGCCGGAGCCGAGATCGTATTTGTCGACGCCGTAGTTGTAGGTGAGCTCGAGTACGGCTTGCTCGGACTCGGGGCCGTAGCCGACAAATGCAAGCGAGTATTTCTGCTCCGGCCGATCAGTGGTGCGCAGGAGTTGCATGCCCATGATCTTGGTGTAGAAGTCGATCGAGCGCTGCATATCGCCGACTCGCAGCATGGTGTGAAGAACGCGCATCGGATTTCAATCCTCGAGTGGGAACGGCTAGTTTAGGGCGTGCATCGCAGTGGCGTGCCGGCTCAAACCGGCAAGGCTGACAGGTCGACTGCCTTGATCTCGTCGCGCGCGGCCTCGAAACCGGGAAGCAACGTCGCGACCGCGCTCCAGAAGCGTGGGCTGTGATTCAGCTCCTTCAAGTGCGCGAGTTCATGAGCGACCACGTAGTCGATGACCGGCAGGGCAAAGTGCACGAGGCGCCAACTTAGACGAATGCGGCCGTCGTGCGTGCACGAACCCCATTGGGAGCGCGCCGACGAGATGCTCCAGGACTTGGGCTTGACGTCGATGCGCTGGGCGAGCAGCGCCAGGCGCTCGCCGAGGACACGCCGCGCTTCGGTTTGCAACCATGCTTGCACCGCGTCGCGAACCTGTCGTTCGCCGGCGTCGGCGGGCAACGCAACCCAGACTTCGCGCCGTGCGTGAGTTTCGATCAGGCGGGTCGCGCCGGGAGCACGGCCCAGCCGCAAGACGACCTCAGCGCCAAGGAACGGCAGCACGCCCCCTTCGGCGAAACTCACGGTCGGCAGCTTGCGCCGCGCGCGCCACTCGCGCCACTCCACCAGCTTGGCCCTGATCCAGCGCTCCTTCTCACGGATCGCGGACTCGATGTCGCGCAAGGTGACCCAGCGCGGCGCGCTGATCGTCAGCCCGGCGTCGTCGATCACAAATCCGATCGAGCGCCGGCGCGCACGGCGCAGCCGATAGTGCAACGGTTCGGTTCCAAGAAGGATGCGCCGCAGGCGCGCGCCGTCGACGGGCGAGGGTGGATCAGGCGGTCTGGCGGGGACAGCGGGCGCTGGCGCGTCGAATGCCAGGGCGAGTTGTTGCGCGTCGAGGTGGGCGGTGCGCTGAGTCAAGCAGGCGTAGGTTCGCGCGGCAGTTCGAACGGCGGTGCGTAAGGACCGGCGTAACGATGCGGCGCCAGACGTCGCATCTCGGTTTCGATCCAGGATTCTACAAGTGCCGCCATCTCTTCGGCCGATTTTCCATCGGGAGCGATCGGTTTGCCAATCGAGATCGTGATCATTCCCGGTTTCTTGATGAAGGCCTTGCGCGGCCAGCACTCGCCCGAGTTGAGCGCGATCGGTACCGCCGGCGTGTTGGTGCGCACGGCCAGGCGGGCACCACCCGTTTTGTAGCGCCGCGTCGAACCCGGTGGCGTGCGCGTGCCCTCTGGAAAGATCACGATCCACCAGTCGTCACGCAGATGCTCGCTGCCTTGCTGGGCCACCTGCTCGAATGCATCCTGCCCTTTGGAGCGATCGATGTTGATCATGCCCAGCGTTGCGAGGCCCCAGCCGAAAAACGGCACCCAGTGCAACTCGCGCTTGTAGACGAACGAAAGCCGGCGCGGCATTACGGAGGGCAGCCAGAGGGTCTCCCATGCCGACTGGTGCTTGGGTAGAAGAATTGCTGGTCCATCGGGAAGGTTCTCCCATCCCTCGACCCGATATTCGATCCCGCAGATGACGCGCGCAGCCCAGATGGCAAGCCGGGTCCAGCCGGTCGCCATCAGGTAGCGGGAGCGCTGCGGCAGCCACGACCACAAGATGGTGCCGATCGCATACGGAGCGACCGTCGCCACCAGCGTGATCATGTAGAGCGCCGAACGCAACCGAAGCATCGCGATGTCAGAGTGCGGAGAGGCGCGACAGGTCGGCGACCCGGTTCATGGTCTCGCGTAACGAGGCAAGCAGCGCGAGCCGGTTGTTGCGCAGTCCTTCATCCTCCACGTTGACCATCACGTCATCGAAGAAACGATCGACGGGGAGTTTGAGCGGCACCAGCGACTTCAGCATGCCCGTGTAGTCGCCCTTGATGAACAGTTGCTCGGCCATCGGTTTCACGCGCGCATATGCGGTCGAAAGATCCTTTTCCGCCGGTTCGAACAGGCGCGCCGGATCGAAGTTCGCGTTGATGGCGTCTGCTTTCTTGAGGATGTTGCCGATGCGCTTGTTCGCCGCGACCAGGCTTTCGGCTTCGGGCAGCTGCATGAACGCGCGCACTGCGGCCAGCTGGGCGGGCACAAGATCGACACGCGTCGGGCCTTGCGAGACCACCGCATCCACCTCGTTCGCCGTGTAGCCCTGCTCGCGCAGCAGGCCAGTCAGACGATCGAGGAAGAATTCGTGCAGCTCAGCGAGCAGGCGCGTGCGATCGATCACGATCCTGGGCCCGAGCTCTTCGGTCGCGATCGTGAATAAACGCGTCAGCTCCAGTGGCACCTGCCTTTCGGTCAGGATGCGCAGGATCCCGATCGCATGCCGCCTGAGGCCGTACGGATCCTTGTCGCCGGTCGGCCGTTCGCCGATGCCGAACAGCCCGACAAGTGCTTCCAGTTTGTCCGCCAAGGCAACGCAGATCCCGACCGCCGACGCCGGCAGTTCGTCGTCGGCGAAACGCGGCTTGTAGTGCTCGGCGATAGCGTCCGCCACGTCGACCGCCTCGCCATCATGCAGGGCGTAATAACGCCCCATCGTTCCCTGCAACTCGGGAAATTCGCCGACCATCTCGGTGCGCAGATCGGCCTTTGCGAGGCGCGCCGCGCGCTCGACATGGTTGACATCGGCGCCGACCATGCGCGCGATTTGGACCGCAATGCCGATGACGCGCTCGATTCGCTCGAGTTGCGACCCGAGCTTGTTGTGATAGACAACGCCAGAAAGCAGCGGTACCCGCGATTCGAGGGTGCGTTTGCGATCCTGGTCGTAGAAGAATTTTGCGTCGGCAAGCCGGGCGCGCACGACGCGCGCGTTGCCGGCACGGATCGCCTCGCCGCCGTCGTTCGCTTCCAGGTGCGATACGAGCAGGAAGCGGTTCATCAGCTTGCCGCCGGCATCCTGCAGTGGAAAGTAGCGCTGGTGCTGCTGCATCGTCAGCACCAGGCACTCGGGCGGGACGTCGAGGAATTCGGCCTCGAAGCCCGACTCGTAAACGACCGGCCATTCCACAAGAGCCGTGACTTCGTCGATCAGCTCGTCGGGCATCAATGGTGTGGCCTTGAGCGTCGTGGCGGCGGCGGTGAGAAGCTCAATCATGCGTGCACGCCGTTTTTCGAACGAGACGATCACGCGCCCTTCGCGCTCCAGCTG
>DASQAE010000143.1:0-3454 GCA_035635915.1 Burkholderiaceae bacterium
AGCGCGTGCGGTCGCGCGGTCGTCGCGACCGGCGTTGTTGTAAGGTCCCAGTCACGGTGCCGACGAATGTGGTTGGTGCCGCGTGGCATGCTGTGCCGCGCCCTTTCACCCATGTTGAACTCGATCCTGATCGTCGAAGACCAGCGCGACCTCGCTGAACTCGCGGCCTTGCACCTCGGTGAGATCGCGCGCGAAGTAACGGTCTGCGGCGACGGTCCGTCGGCGCTGCGCCATGTGCAGAACCACGCGCCCGATCTGGTCGTGCTGGATCTGGGGTTGCCGGGTCTCGATGGACTCGAGGTCTGCCGGCGCCTGCGTGCACTGCCGCGCTACATCCCGGTCTTGATGCTCACCGCGCGCGGCAGCGACGCGGAGCGCGTGCTGGGGCTGGAGACCGGCGCCGACGACTACCTGGTCAAGCCGTTCAACGTGCTGGAACTGGTAGCGCGCGCCAAAGCGATCGTGCGCCGAATGGAAGGCCTGGCGCGTAGCGAGGCCCTCGCCGACGTGATCAACTTCGGCCCGCTCGTCATCGATCCGGCACGACGACACGTGAGTGTCGGCGGGCGCGAGATCGAGCTGACGGCGAAGGAGTTCGATCTGCTGCTCCATTTCGCGCGCCATCCGGGGCGCGTTTTTTCGCGTGAACAGCTGCTCGATTCCGTCTGGGGCGGCGCGCACGCGGGTTATGCGCACACGGTCAACTCGCACATCAACCGCCTGCGCGCAAAGCTGGAGCAAGATCCGGCCAATCCGCACTATCTACGCACGGTGTGGGGAGTCGGCTACAAGTTCGCCGACGATTTGCCGCGTACACGCGCCGGCTGATTCCATCCCGATGCGCCCGGCGCTGTTCGACCAGTTGTACGTGCGGCTGGCGCTTGCGCTGGTGGCGTTGTTCGGCCTGGTGGGCGTCGCGTTTGCGTTGATTCTCACCAACTTCGAATCGATGTACCAAGAGGAGCTGATGCAGCGAGCAAATGCGGAGCTCGCGCAGACGCTCGCGCGCGAACATCACACGATCAGCGGCGTTCTGGACGCGCACGCGTTCGCCGACGTGCTGTCGTACGTGAAGCGGATCAATCCATCGGTCGACGTGTATCTGCTCGACGCGCAGGGCAACGTGCAGGCGCATTCCGATCCACAGGACACGCTGGCACGGCCGCAGGTTGACGTCGGGCCGCTGCGCATGTTCATTTCGCGCGTCAGGTCGATGCCGCTGCACGGCACCGATCCGCGCGACGCAAACCGCAGCACGATCTTTTCGGCCGCGCCGATCGGATCCGCCGACGACCCGATGGGCTACGTGTACGTCGTGCTCGGCCAGTCCGACTCGGTGCACCAGGCGATGGCGTCCTCGCGCGGTTACGTCGTGCCGCTGATCCTGGGTGCGCTGCTGGCGAGCCTGCTGTTTGCGCTGCTGGCAGCGCTGGTGCTGTTTCGCGTGCTGACCGCACGCCTGCGCCGTCTCACCACGGCAGCGGAGGCGTTCCGCGCCAACGGCTTTACCGCGCCGCCGCAGTTGCCACCCGCGCCACGCGCGCAGGACGAAATCGCCCGGCTGGCGATCGTCTTCGGCGAAATCGGCGACCGCATGGTTGCGCAGCTCAAGCAGCTGCGCTCCATCGACGAAGGCCGGCGCACTGCGGTACTGAACGCCTCGCATGACCTGCGCACGCCGCTCGCCGCACTACGCGGATATCTTCAGACGCTGCTGATGAAACGCGATCAATTGCCCGAAGCACAGCAGCACCACTATCTGGAAGTCGCCAATAGACATGCCGAGCGCCTGGCGCGGCTGGTGGAACAAATGTTCGAGCTCGCCAAGCTCGATGCGCCGGAGACGGAACCGAAGCGGGAGACCTTTTCGTTGGCCGAGCTGGTGAGTGACATAGGCCAGAAGTACAGGTTGTCCGCGGAAAGCCGTGGAGTCACCCTGGAAGTGGTCACTGACCCCTCCGCACCGATGGTGCTGGCAGATATCGCGATGGTCGAGCGGCTGATCGAAAACCTGGTCGAGAACGCGTTGAAGTTCACCCCGGCAGGCGGCTCAGTAATTCTTAAGGCGCTCGGATTCGCAGATGGAGCGGTGTTGACGGTGGCTGACACCGGCTGCGGAATCGCCGCCGACGACCTGCCGCACGTGTTCGAAAGGTTCTATCGGGCGGCGCAGCCGGGCCGGGACGGGTCGGCTGGGTTAGGGCTTGCTATCGTGAAACGCGTTGCGGATCTTCATGACGCTGCGTTAAGCATCAGAAGCGCAGTGGGAATGGGGACGACGATCGAGGCGCGGTTTCGGATGGCGGGGGCGGGGTAGTAGCGGTACAAGCCAAAACAAAAGGGGCCACGAGGCCCCCTTTTCGCATTAGCCGAATGCCGATCAATAGTCGCCGTTCGGGAGCGCGGCACCACCGCCAATCCACTGAAGGTCAGCCTGCGAGAGCTCGACGATCTCGGTTTCTTCTTCTTTGACGACTTCAACGACTTGCTCTGGTGACTGAATCATTTTGGAACCCCCGTCCGCGTTGTACTTCGAAACTAGCCCTAAAGAACCCGCCAAATCTGCCGATCACCTCGGTTAGGTGGAATATAGCCTCGGAATAGGCTGGCGTGGCAAGTGCCCGAGCCTCGCCTTGGTCTTTTCTGATGGATCTAAGCAACACCCCCCTACAGCTCATACTCGACCGCATTCCGTCAGGAGCCTCCGCGGAACTCCTGGATCGGATGGGCGATCTGCTGCGCAAGGAACTCGCCTCCCCTACAAGCGAAACCGGACTCCTAGTCGAGGCCGCCTACAGCGCGCTCCAGCAGGTTCCTGGCTCGCTGGTGTGTGCGGGCCGTGTTTGCAGCCTATTAGGGGTGATGAACCACTACTACAGGGCCGCGCG
Source organism: Burkholderiaceae bacterium (assembly GCA_035635915.1). Classification (GTDB taxonomy): domain Bacteria; phylum Pseudomonadota; class Gammaproteobacteria; order Burkholderiales; family Burkholderiaceae_F; genus JAKANT01. The sequence continues at coordinate 2,889 of DASQAE010000143.1, forward strand.
TCCTGAAGCCGGCCTTGCGCCAGCTCACGACGCGGTTGCTATCGCACGGGAACTCGGTGATCCGATCTGGCTTTGCAAGGCACTGAAGTGCCTTGCAATGATCCTGGCAGACACGCGTGACATACCAAGTGCCATCAAGTGCTGCGCGGAGGCCATCGAGATTGCGCGCCAGCTCAACGATGTCACGCAAGAGAGCGCCCTGTGGCTGAACGCCGGGGTGGCCAACTATTACTCGGCTCACTATGCAGACGCGGTTGCCTGCTATCAGAAGGCTATCGAGTTGGCCGCTGACAGACCCGATACGCAGGGAATACGTCAATCGGCCCTCAGCAACATCGCGGTCGCAGCGCTCCATCTGGGCGATGTCGGTCGCGGTCTAAACGCGATTCGCCAAGTGATACATGAATCCGAAGTCCCGGAGAGTGCGGCCGAGCTGCTGATGCAGGCACACCACGAGCATCACTACACGCGCCTGTTGCTCGAAGTTGGCCTCGTCGAACAAGCGCGTGCGCGTGCGCAGTTGGCGAAGGATGCCGCAGCGCGCTCGCATTCGCCACGGGCCGATG
>DASQAE010000144.1:0-4933 GCA_035635915.1 Burkholderiaceae bacterium
TACTACGAAAGCTCGGCCGAGGCGATGTTCGTCGAAGGCCAGTTCGCGGGTTATCGCGGTTTGTCATGGGACGTGAGCGAGCGCGAGTCGACCATCGCCCTGCTGCGCGAGAGCGAAGAGCGCTTCCGCGCCTTGACCCAGCTGTCGTCCGACTGGTACTGGGAGATGGACGAGCAGTTGCGCTTCACCAGCATGCGCCAGGGCGGCACGCGTCCGCTGCCGTTCGAGGAGTCCGAGATGGTCGGGCGCCAACGCTGGGATCTGCCGGGCGATCTGCTCAAGCCGGCGACCTGGCAAGAGCATCGCGCCGATCTCGAGGCGCGGCGTCCTTTCCGCGATCTGATCGTGCGGCGGCAGGACCAGGACGGCAAGCTGCTCTACACGTTGACTGCGGGTGATCCGTTCTTTGATGAGACGGGTCGCTTTCGCGGCTACCGTGGCATCGGTCGCAACATCACCGAGCAGGTGCGCGCGCAAGAGCGCATCGAGCGGCTGGCGACGATGGATCCGCTCACCCAGCTCATCAATCGCACGACGTTCGACGAGCGCGCCGGACGCATCCTGGCTGACGCTTACGCGCAAAACAAACTCGCGGCGCTGCTGTTCCTCGACCTCGACAACTTCCGCCTGCTCAACAACGGGTATGGGCATCGTGTCGGCGACCAGATGCTTTCGACCGTAGCCGCACGCATGCGCGGCGTGATCGGCGAACCGCATTTGCTCGGCCGCCGTGGCGGTGATGAACTGGTCGCGTTGCTGGTCGACATTCCGCGGGTCGAAGTGGCGGTCGACGTGGCCAAGGCGCTGATTGCTTCGATCGGCGAGCCGGCGCGCGTGCTCGGCATGGAAGTAAGCGTCACGCCCTCCGTCGGGATCGCCATCTTTCCGCAGGACGGCGTCGACCTCGATTCGTTGCTCAATGCGGCCGACGCCGCGATGTACCAGGCCAAGGAAAGCGGCCGGCGCACGTACGCTTTCTACACGCCCGCGGTGGCGCGCAAGAGCGAGATGCGGCTGCGCCTGGAACAGCGTCTGCGCAAGACCGTCGAGACGCGCGACTTCAAGTTGTTCTACCAGCCGCTCGTTTCGCTGTTCGACGGCAAGATGATCGGCGCCGAATGCCTGATTCGCTGGAAGGACGCCGAGCTCGGCGAAATCCGCCCGGACGAATTCGTCAAGGTGGCAGAAGAAAGCGGGCTGATCGTCGAACTGGGCGAATGGGTCCTGCGCGAAGCGTGCCGTGCACGCCAGGTCTGGCACAGCCTCGGGCTCGACGTGCCACCGCTCGCGATCAACTTTGCGGGCGCGCAACTCGATCAGCTGTCCTGCGTCGATCAGCTGCTCGAGACGCTGGCCGAGTTCGGCGTCGCGCCGAGCGAGATCGAAATCGAAGTAACCGAGACCGGCCTGTTCCAGGCGACCGAGATCGGACGCGAGAACCTGGTCCGGCTGCGCAACGCGGGGGTCAAGCTTGCGCTGGACGACTTCGGCGTCGGTTATTCGTCGCTGTCGCACCTGCGCGAGCTGCCGATCCATCGCCTGAAGATCGACCGCACCTTCACGGTCGAGTGCATGCGCGACGCGCGCACCCTCACCATCGTCAAGGCGGTGATCGAGATGGCGCGCTCGCTGGGGATCAGCGTCACGGCCGAAGGCATCGAAACCCAGGCGCAGCAGACGTGGATGCAGCACCTGGGCTGCGATTCTGCGCAGGGTTTCCTCTTTGCCCGCCCGATGCCCGCCGACGAATTCCTCAAGATCTTCATCGACCGCCGCGGCGTCGGCCGCGAGCGATCGTTGATGCACTAGCCCGCTCTGTCATTCCGAGCCGCAGGCGAGGAATCTCGGTCTTCGTGGACTGAGATCCTTCGCTCCGCTCAGGATGACAAAGTGGTGTAAAGGGCGCTTCCGGTAACATCCGCGCCCTTCGATGGCCGAACAACAGTCACTCTTCCAGCCACCGGGCGACAGCGCTGACGCGCTGACGCTGGCTACGTTCGCCCAGCGCGCGTACCTCGACTACGCGGTGTCGGTGGTCAAGGGCCGCGCGTTGCCCGATGTCGCCGACGGCCAGAAGCCGGTGCAGCGGCGCATCTTGTTCGCAATGAACGAGATGGGCCTGGCTGCCAACGCCAAGCCCGTCAAAAGCGCGCGCGTGGTCGGTGACGTGCTCGGCAAGTACCACCCGCACGGCGACCAGGCCGCGTACGACGCGCTGGTGCGAATGGCGCAGAACTTTTCGCTGCGTTATCCGCTGATCGACGGGCAGGGCAACTTCGGCTCGCGCGACGGCGACGGCGCTGCGGCCATGCGCTACACCGAAGCACGGCTGACGCCGATCGCACGGCTGCTGCTCGACGAACTCGAAGAGGGCACGGTCGAGTTCGGGCCGAATTACGACGGCGCATTCCAGGAGCCGCTGCTGTTGCCGGCGCGTTTGCCGTTCGTGCTCCTCAATGGCGCGTCGGGCATCGCGGTCGGGATGGCAACCGAGATCGCTTCGCACAACCTGCGCGATGTGGTGGCGGCACTCCAACGCGTGCTGCGCGACCCGAAGGTCAAGCTCAACGAGTTGCTGCAAGTGCTGCCGGGGCCGGACTTTCCGGGTGGCGGCCAGATCATCTCGACCCCGGACGAGATCCGCGAGGTGTATGCGACCGGCCGCGGCAGCATCAAGGTGCGCGCGAAGTACACCTACGAGGAGCTCGCGCGCGGCCAGTGGCAGCTGGTCGTGACCGAACTGCCGCCCAACACGTCGGCGCAGCGTGTGCTGGAGGAAATCGACGAGCTCACCAACCCGAAGGTGAGGGCCGGCAAGAAGTCGCTCAGCCCGGAGCAGCAGCAGACCAAGTCGCTGGTGCTGTCGCTGCTCGATTCAGTGCGTGACGAATCGGGCAAGGAAGCGGCAGTGCGGATCGTGCTCGAACCGCGCACATCGAAGATCGACCGGCAGGAATTCGCCAACATGCTCCTGTCGCACACGTCGATGGAGGGTGGCAACCCGATCAACCTGGTGATGATCGGCCGCGATGGCCGGCCGCGCCAAAAGGGCCTGGTCGAGATCCTGCGTGAATGGATCGAGTTCCGCGTCGATACCGTGCGGCGCCGGACCCAGCATCGGTTGACCAAGGTCCAGGACCGCATCCACATCCTCGAGGGCAGGCAGCAGATCCTGCTCAACATCGACAAGGTCATCAAGCTGATCCGCAACTCGGACGACCCGAAGCCGGATCTGATCAAAGCCTACAAACTGACCGAGCGCCAGGCCGATGACATTCTCGACCTGCGCTTGCGCCAGTTGGCGCGGCTGGAGGGCATCAAGATCGAGCAGGAACTGGCCGAGTTGCGCAAGGACGAGGCGAGCCTGCAGAAGCTGCTCGGGTCCGACCCCGCATTGCGCAAGCTGGTGAGCAAGGAGTTCGACGAGGATGCGAAGAAGTTCGGTGACAACCGGCGCACGTTGATCGAAGTCGCCGAACGCGCCAGCGTCGACGTGAAGATCCTGGACGAGCCGGTCACGGTGATCGTCTCCGAAATGGGCTTCGTGCGCGCGCGCACGGGGCACGGGCACGACGCGAGCGCATTCACGTTCAAGTCCGGCGATGGGCTGTACGGTACCTACGAAGTGCGCACGGTCGATCTGCTGCTCGCGTTCGGCTCCAACGGACGCGTCTACACGATCCCGGTGGCGTCGTTGCCATCCGCGCGTGGTGATGGCGCACCGGCCACGTCGCTGATCGAACTGGAAACCGGAACCAAGCTGGTCGCCTACGCCGCGGGTGCGGTGACGCAGCCGATCCTGCTCTCGGCGAGCAACGGTTTTGGGTTCGCCTGCACCATCGGCGACATGGTCTCGCGCCTGAAAGCAGGCAAGCAGTTCATGACGGTCGATGAAGGTGCGGTGCCGCTGCGCCCTGGGCTGGTTGATCCGCAGCGCGACGACCGCATCGCGTGCGTTTCCGAACAAGGGCGGCTGCTGGTGTTTGCGGCCGCAGAGATCAAGGCGCAATCGGGCGGCGGCCGCGGCGTAACGCTGATGGGCCTGGACGAAGGCGAGTCGATGATCGCGGCGCTGCCGTGCAATGACGACGGCATCAAACTCACCGGCACCTATCGCAACAAACCCTCCGAACTCGTCGTCGCCGGCGCGGAACTGCAGAAGCATCTCGGCCATCGTGCGCGCAAAGGCACGCTCGCCAAATCGGGCTTCAAGCCGCTGACGGCGGTGAAGGTTTTGCCTGCTGCGCAATGACCGTGGGCGCGCGATCGCGGCGCGGTCGTGAGATCGTCCTTGCGGCGCTGTTGTTGCTTGCGAGTTGTTCGCACGTGAATCCGTACTACGACCCCGCCAAGGCGCATCACCGGCCGCAGGGGTTCCAGAACGTCGATCCGCAGGCAGTCCTGCCGCGGCCGTTCGGCGACTTCGTGCGCTGGCAGTGGCAGCGCGCAGGGCTCGACATCGCCGCGCCGAAAATGGATCTCGCGCCGGTGGCGCCCGATCCCGAACTGGTACGCGCCAGCGCCAATCGCTTCGCGGTGACCTGGATCGGCCACGCGACCGCGCTGGTGCAGATCGGCACCCTGCGCTTCCTGACCGATCCGCATTTTTCCGAGCGCGCGTCACCGGTGCAGTGGGCAGGACCGAAGCGCCATCAAGCGCCCGGCGTTGCACTCGCCGACCTGCCGCATATCGACGTGGTGCTGATTTCGCACAACCACTATGACCACCTCGACGAGAACTCGGTGCGCGCGTTGAATGCGCAGCAGGGCGGTGCGCCGTTGTTCGTGGTGCCGTTGGGACTCGAGCGCTGGTTTGCCGATATCGGCATCAAGAACGTGCGCGCGCTCGACTGGTGGGATCGGGCTGATGTTGCCGGCGGAAGCGTGATCCTGACACCGGTGCAACACTGGAGCCGGCGCACTTTGTCGGATG
>DASQAE010000145.1:0-6120 GCA_035635915.1 Burkholderiaceae bacterium
CCGGCGGCGTCGGCAAAAGCAGGCTTGCAAAACAAACGTTGCATGCGCTCGGCGGCACGCTGGCGAACAAAGTGCGTTTTGTCGCCCTGGAGGATGTACCCACGCCAGCCGAAATCGGCGCTCGCCTCGCGCGCGATCTCGACCTCCCGCTCGTCGGCAATGTCGAGGCGCTGGAACAGGTCGCCAGCGCGCTGCGCGACGAAAAATGGCTGCTGGTGCTCGACAACTTCGAGCACCTTGCCGCAGGCGCCAGCGTCGTCACGCAACTGCTCGAACTCTGCCCGCAGCTCAAGCTTCTAGTCACCTCACGCACGCGGCTCGCGGCCGCGCACGAGTGGCTGCTTCCGATCGAAGGACTGCCGTACCCGGCGCCCGAGGACGCCGACCGCGCCGACGCGTTCGACGCGGTGCGTCTTTTCATGCGCGCGGCGCGTCGGGTCAGGCCCACGTTTGCGCCTGCCGCGGAACAAGCCGCGATCATCGAGATCTGTCGCCTGGTGGACGGACTGCCGCTTGCGCTCGAGATTGCTGCCGCATGGACCCGGGTTATCACGTGCGCCGCCATCGTCGCCGAGCTGAAAAGCGGCACGCAGTTGCTGCGCACTCCGGACGGTGGGCGCCCGCGTCGCCAAGCCAGCATGGAGGCCGTTTTCGAACACTCCTGGCGGCTGCTCGCGCCCGCCGAACGCGACACGCTTGCGCGCTTGTCGGTATTTCGCGGCAGCGTTGCGCGCGAGACCGCACGTTTGGTAACGGGCGCTTCGTTGCCGGTGTTCGCGGCGCTCGCCGACAAGTCGTTGCTTCAAGTCCTGCCGGGTGATCGTTGCTCGCTCCATCCACTGGTGCACGCGTTTGCCCACGAACGTTTGCAACAGGAAGCGCAGGCGGCGAGCGAAGTGGCGCAGCGGCATGCCGAGCACTACGGCGCATTGCTCGGCGCGCACGCCGCGATGGAGGCGGTCGACCAGCGCGAGGTGCTGGAGCGCGTCACGCCCGAACTCGCGGACGCCGTGGCCGCGCTGGCGTGGGCGCGCGCGCAGGGTCGTTGGGACCTGGTGGGACCAAGCGCGCTCGTGCTGGCGCAGCTCTTCGAACTTACAGGTCGACCGCGCGAAGGCCTCGCCGCACTGGGTCCGCTCGTCGATCTACCTGCGGCGGCCACGCGCGCCCAGGCCCGGTCGCATGCGCAAGTGGCAATCGGTCACGCGACGCTGCTCGCGCGCACCACCCAGTTCGCGCCGGCAACGCTCTGTGCCGAGCAGGCGCTGCGCGGCTTTCGCGCCGCAGGCGACGGCGAAGGGGTGCGGATTGCGCTCTCGATACTTTCGACCACGACTCTGAAACTGGGCCGGCACGCCGACTCGCGACGTTATTGCGTGCATGGCTTGAAATCGGCCGAGCGCGCGCACGACCAGGTGGGCATCGCCACCTTTCTCAACAATCTGGGCCAGGTCGACAACGAGCTCGCACACTGGGACAAGGCGATTGAACACTACGAGCGTGCGCTCGCGGTCAATCGTGCCGTTGCCAACCGGCTCGGCATCATCGCCCAGATGAACAACCTTGGGTTGGCGCACATCGGCGCCGGTCGTTACGAGCACGCGCGCACGCTGTTGTTCGAAGGACTGCGGCTCGCAGACGAAGCAGGGTTTGGTTCGATGCGCACTTTTTTCCTCGCCAACCTGGCGCGCGCGAGCCTCGAGCTTGGCCTGGTCGCGGAGGCTCGATCCTTTGCCGAGGACGGGTTGGCGGTGGCACGCGTAGTTGCCGATCTGGCCAATGTGCCGGGCATGCTGATCGTGCTCAGCGAAATCGCGCTCGCGGACGCGCGCTTCGACCAGGCGCAGGCGCTGGTGCGCGAGGCGGCACAGGTCACGCGCGCGACCCAGCACCGGCGCTGGCTGGTCCGATCTTTGATGGCACAGGCGCGCGTGTTGCAAGCCCGCGGTGACGCCGCCGGCGCGCGGCGCATCGCGCAGTCAATCGAGGCTTCGCCGGCAGCGACACCCGCCGAAGTGACGGGAGCGCGCGCTTTCGATCGTGCGCTCGCGGCCGATACAACGCGCAGTACCTCAGTACTACCTGCGCTGGATCAGCTGCTGTCCTCGATCGCCGATGGCGTGGATACCCATCCCTTTCAAGGAGCGGGGATCGGGACGCAGGGCGAAGCCGAGGAGCAGAGCCAAGGCCGCCCGCGTTTCGCCTGACCCCCATCCCGACGCTTGCCTTGAGCTCTGGCGCCCGATAAGGGCGGGAGCCTGTACGAGCAACGCTCGTGCAACGGCACCTTGCCTACTGTTCCCGTCATGGGGACTGCATCGCATCTGCCCGCGGCGCTAGACACGAAGACCTACGTCGTCCGGATCTGGAGGAACGGCGGTTTCATGGCTGCGCTGCGGCGGGTCGACGAAGAGACCGCCGTGCTGTTCGACGACGCTTCCGCGTTGACGCGGCACCTCGAGGCTGAAGCGGAACTTCCCCGGTCCGCACCCACCGCCAAGCATGAAAGGACGTCCATGAGCAGGTACCTGCTGATCGAATCGCGCGATCCCTACGCCAGCAACGACGCGCGCGGTTATGCCGCGCTTGCCGGCCAGTTGAAGTCCGCCGGGCACGAAGTGGCGCTGTTCCTGGTCCAGAACGGCGTGCTGCCTGTGCGCGCCGAAGCGCGTTGCCCGGAGCTGCGCGAGGCCATCGGCGCGCGGGTCGAAGTGCTCGCCGATGAGTTCTCGTTGCGCGAGCGCGGCATCGACGCCGCGCGCGTGCTCACCGGCGTGCAGGTAGCGCCGATCGCGCTCGTCATCGAGCGCCTCGCAGCCGGCTGGAAGACCCTCTGGCACTAGGACCAACCCTTCAAGCGGAGATTCGAATGACGAAACCCCAACCCCTCACGTTCGTGCTGATGGACGCACCGTTCGAAAGCGATCGCACCACGACCGCATTCCGCCTGCTCGAAGCGGCGCTCGAGCAGGGCCACGACGTCAACGTGTTCGCTTATGAAGGCGCGGTCGCGCTGAGTTTCGCGCGCCAGGCGCGCCATCCCAACGCAGTGCATGGCCGCAACGAGGCCGACGAGGCACATCCGCTCGCGCGCGAATGGATCGCGGCGCTGCTGCAAAAGGCGGAAACAAAGAGCCTGAAGGTCGACTGGGTCAACTGCGGCCTGTGCGTCGACGAACGTGGTGTAGCCGAGACCATCAGCGGCGTGCGTCGCGGCGGCCCACCCGACTTCTGGGCCATGGCCGAACGCGCCGCCAACACACTCGTCATCGCCACCCGCTAGCGAGGAAATCATGTTGACCTTGCAGATCATCGAAACCGCCTACCGCGCCACGCTCGAGGAACAGGACGACCCGGTGATGTGGATCACCCATGCGATGCGCGGCGCGGGCGCCGAGCTCGCTGTCCTGCTGCGCGGCAATGCCGTCAGTTATGCCGTCGCCGGCCAGGACTGCAGCGGGTTGCAGTTCGGCGCGTGGAAGCAGGCGCAGCCGCCGCGGCTGGTTGCGGATCTCTCGAGCCTGCTCGCCAAGGGCGTCGAAGTGCTCGCGGTCGAAGACGATCTGGTCGAGCGCGGCATCGCCACGGCGTCGCTGACAGAAGGCATCCAACTCGTCGCGCGCGCCAAGCTCGCAGAGGTCCTGGAGCGTTTCCCGCGCATCTGGCACTGGTGAGCGCGCATGCGCGAGACGATCGAGGCGCTGCACGATCCGCATACCGGCAGCGTCAGCTACCTGGTCGCCGACGGCAACACGCGCGAATGTGCCGTGATCGACTGCTGGCTCGGGCTCGACCTCACCTCGGGACGATTGGATTACACGTGCGTCGCACACTGGAAACAGCGGATCGAGCGGTTGAGCCTGCAGCTGGCCTGGATCCTCGAGACGCACGTCCACGCCGATCACCTGTCCGGCGCTTTCGCGTTGCGCAGCATGGCCGGCGGCCAAATCGGCATCGGCGCGGGCGTGCTCGAGGTCGCTGCGTATTGGCAAACGACCTTGCCCCAGCCCGTCGAAACCAACGTCGGCGCAACCTTCGATCGCCTCTTCGCCGACGGCGATATCGTGCATCTCGGCAGGCTGCCCGTCGGTGTCTTGGCCACACCGGGACACACGCCCTCATGTGTGACCTACTTTTTCGCCGACGCGGCATTTGTCGGCGACACGTTGTTCATGCCGCACGCGGGCACCGCGCGCTGCGATTTTCCGGGTGGCAGCGCCCGTCAGCTCTATCGCTCGATCCGCCGCATCCTCGCCATGCCACCGGCCACGCGCATCTTCTGCGCCCACGACTACGGTCACGCTTGCGGCCAACCCGCGCGCTGGGAAAGCACGGTCGCACAACAACGTCGCGACAACGTGCAGGTCCACGCCGGGATCTCAGAAGAGCACTTCGTGGCCTTGCGTGAACAGCGCGACCGCAGCCTGGCGCCGCCGGCACTGCTTCACCCCGCGTTGCGGTTCAACTTGCGCGGTGGCCGTTTTCCGCCGCAGGGGTGAATCGAACCCGTGCGCTCTCAACCACCGGTTCAATCGAGAGCCAGCAACAAAAGTCCGATGCCAGCGCCGATGCCGATCGGAACCCCGTAACGCTCGAGCTTCGACACGGCTTCGCCGGCAATCATCTCCACCGGCACGCTGGTGCGCTCCAGAACGCGGCTCGTCACCGAGTCCTCGAGCATGCGCGTCAGCGATGACCTGCGCGCAGTGCCAAGCACGATGTGATGGCAGTCGAGTTTGCGCGCCAGATCGCAGATCACGTCCGCGCGATCGCCCACGGCGACGTGGGTTTCATATGGCACCTGCACCGCATCGAGCAGGCGGCGCGCTTCGAGCATCGCCTTGTCTGCCTGTTCGTGATGAAACGTTGCGCGATCGCGGCGCGCGACGAACCGCGCGACGTGGCGCGAGAACGGCCGCTGCACGTTGAGCAGATGCAGCTCCAGGTCGTGCTGACGCTGGTATTCGTTGACGACATGGCGCACGGCATGCAGCGCATTCTGTGATCCGTCCAGTGGCACCAGGACTCGCAACATGGCCTTGTTTCCTTCCGTTGGCGGGAGCATTTGCGGTGCGGTCGCACTGGCACGCGCTGGAAGCTGCTGCGCAAATTCAGCCAGCCGCGCATGGATGCGCGATTCGAGCTTGCGATGGTTCTTGACGAATCCCGCCCAAAGCACGACGGGCACGAGGACATACAGCAGCCAGGTCGCGTGCTCGAATGACGTGAACACTTCGCGCAGGATGGGTTCACTGGCGACCATCCTGGCGGCCGTGAAAACGAGCACACCCGATCCGACGTAGACGAGCCCGGGAAACCGCTCGACCACACGCAGCACGATCGTGCTGCCCCAGATCACGATCGGCACGCTGATCGCAAGACCCAGTACCACCAGCAGATAACTGCCGTGCGCTGCGCCTGCTACGCCGAGCACGTTGTCGAGCCCCATGATTGCGTCGGCGATGACGATCGTGCGCATCGCGCCCCAGAACGTCGTTGCCGCGGTTACCCGATGCCCATCTTCATGGTGCTCTTCGGGCAGCAGCAGCCGATAACCGATCCACACGAGCAACAGCCCGCCCGCCAGCAGCAGGCCCGGGACCTTGAGCAGCCAGACCACGACAACCGTAAGTGCGCTGCGTACCACGATCGCACCCACCGCGCCCCAGACGATCGCGCGCTGTTGCAGATGCGCGGGCAACGTCCGAGCGGCGAGCGCGATCACGATTGCGTTGTCGCCCGCGAGCACGATGTCGATGACGACGATCGCCGCAAGCGCGGATATGAACTGCGTAAGCGCCATGTCGGGCACAACGTCCTCCGTGGTTGTTAACTCCTATCGAGCACGATTTTGCGGTCGCATGCGTATGAACAAAAGTCGAGATTTGCGATGGGAGCGATCGCGATTCGCGATGAACGGGGTAAATACCAAGCCCCGGCTCTCGCGAGCGGTGCTATATCTCTCGTCGACATGGTGACAACCGTGTCGAACCTGCAAAGCGGGAGTAGCTCCGGCCGCAACGTTTGCGCGGCCATCGTGGCGTCGTCAATTCGGGTGCCGGTCCGATTGGGCTGGCATCCCGGTGCCACGGGCCTTCATCAAAGAAGGCGAGCGAGACC
>DASQAE010000146.1:0-3858 GCA_035635915.1 Burkholderiaceae bacterium
TGAACGTCGAACGATCGAGATCGACGCGCCCTGCCTCGTCCGGCTCTTGTCTTTGCTCTCGCGGAACAATCGGGCATCTAGGAACCGCGCGGCCGCAATCCAGCCGCGCTGCGCCGGGATTCTCGCTACGCGCGGAATGACGATGGTCGGAAACTCGTGCTTGCCATCGCCGCGTTGTCACTGGTTACCGCTGCCGGCCTGATCTACGCGCAAGCAAGCGGCCTCACACGCACACTGGTCGAGAAGGCCGACGTTTCCGTGCCTGGACGCGAGGCGGCCGTCGCCCGGGTCGAACTTGCGCCCGGTGCAACCGCGGGCCGGCGCACCGTCCCGGTGACGAGATCAGCTACGTGCTAGAGGGCCAGGCCGAGCTGCGCATCGACGGCCAGCCGCCGAAGATCGTCAAAGCCGGCGAATCCTTCGTCATTCCCGCCGGTGTGATCCACGATGCGCACAGCCCGGGCAACGCCCCGACGAAGCTGGTCGGGGTGTACGTCGTGGAGAAGGGCACCGCTGGCGAGCCCCGCGCCGTAGCGCATCGGTCCCGCCAGCGCGCATCACACGCGTGCTGCGGCCGCTCCAGCCGTTGCCGGCACTGCCGGCTCCATGTGTTCGTCAAGGTCGACCTGCTGCTCGCCGTCGAGCACGCGCTTGGCTGTCGCACGGTCGATGTCTTTCTCCCATGCCGCAACGACCACGGTCGCCACGCAGTTGCCGATCAGGTTGCCGAGCGCGCGCGCCATGCCCATGAACCAGTCGACTGAGAGCACAAGAACCAGCCCGATCGCAGGAATCGCGGGAATGGCGGACAACGTCGCCGCGAGAATGACGATCGCAGAGCCGGGTACCCCGTGCGCGCCTTTTGAGGTGATCAGCGAAACGCCGAGGATCAGCAGCAGGTCGGTGGTCGACAGCGGCGTGTTGGTCGCCTGCGCGATGAACACCGCGGCCAGGGTCAGGTAGATCGAGAACGCATCGAGGTTGAACGAGTAACCGGTCGGGATCACCAGGCCAACCGTCGAGTCCTTGATGCCCATGCGCTCGAGCTTGCGCATCACCTGCGGCAGCACGCTGTCGGACGAAGCGGTGCCGAGCACTACGAACAGTTCCTCGCGCAGGTACCGCAGCAGCTTGAAGATGCTGAACCCCGCGACGCGCAGGATGGAGCCCAGCACGACCACCACAAAAATCGCCACCGTGGCGTAAAAAAGCGCGACCAGGTAGCCGAGCTGCTTGAGCGATCCCACGCCGTATTTGCCGGTGGTGAACGCAATCGCGCCAAGCACGCCGAGCGGCGCCAGCTTGACGATAAAGAACATCATCTTGAACAGGACGTGCGACGTCTGCTCGATGAAGGTGAGCACCGGGCGTGCCGGCGCGCCGAGCAACGCCAACGCACAGCCGAACATCACCGCGATTACCAGCACCTGCAATACGTCACCGGTGGCGAACGCATTGAAGAACGTTGTCGGGATCAGCTTGAGCAGGAACTCCACTGTGCCCGTGCTTTTCACCTGGCTGGCGCGATCGACGTAGGAGGCGAGCGCGCTTGCGTCGAGCGACTTGGGGTCGATGTTCATGCCGACACCCGGCTGGAACAGGAATGCGAGCGCAATGCCGAGCGCCAGCGCAACCGTGGTGACGAGTTCGAAGTACACGACCGCCTTCACGCCGACCCGCCCGACCTTCTTCAGGTCGCCGGCTCCGGCGATGCCAAGCACGACCACACAAAACACGATCGGCGCGATCAGCACCTTGATGAACTTGATGAAGCCGTCGCCCAACGGCTTCAACGATGCGGCGAAATCGGGGAAGGCCATCCCGAGCACGACGCCGAGGACGAGCGCGATGACAACCTGGCCAAACAAGGATTTGAAGAACTTGGGCATGAGCCTTCTCCCGCGCCGGTTGTGGCGCAACGTTGTGCGGATGACGTAATTCGCGTACCAGTGACGGCTCAGCCGCTATCGAGCGCGGGAATGGTCACGCGGCTCTCTCGCTGGTCGACCGCTCGTTCGTCGGTTCGCGTTGCGACGTCACCGCGAGCGTCTGCTGCAAGCGCGCCACCGGATCGCTTTCCTTGCGGTGCTGCAATCCGGCCTCCACGTTGCGCAGGTGCCGATCCATCAAGCGCACGGCCTTGTTGGCATCGCGCGCTTCGATCGCTCGCAATATGTCGTCGTGCTCGTCGGCCGAATGCGAGGCTTCCTGGTTCGACTGGTACAGCATCGACATCAGATTGGTGCGGGTGACGAGGTCGGCCACCACCCGTACCAGGTGCGGATTGCCAAGCGCATCGGCAATGCGCACGTGAAAATCGCCGAGCAGATGTGTGCGCCGCGGCGCGTCGCCGTGCGCCACTGCCTGGTGCTGGTCGTGCAGATGCGCGCGCAGCGCCTTGACCTGGGCTTTGGTGGCCACGCCGATGAACTGGCGCAGCAGCGTTGCCTCGATCAACCGCCGCGCTGCGAAGGCCTGCTCGACTTCGCTCTCCGACGGTTCGATGACGAACCAGCCCTTGCGTGGTCGCACCAAAACGAATCCTTCCGAAGCCAGCCGCGTCAGTGCCTGCCGCACCACGGTGCGACTGACGCCGAACGCGGCGCCCAGTTCTTCCTCCACCAGCCGCGTGCCCGGTGCCAGGCGCTGTTCTGCGATGGCTCTTATCAGACTGTCGCCGATGTGGGCGGCGGAGGCTTTGCGCGCGGCGGTTTTGTGGGGGCTGGAGCGGGCCATTGACACCGTACTTTTAGTATTCATCTGTTGTATACAACGGTAGAACACAGGAAACCGGTTGTCAAGCCTGATCCCTGCCTTGCGTCGAATCGAAGCCGCGCGGCCGGGAGCGGCCGTCAGGGCAAGGTCAGGGCAAGTATGGGTCGACCTTGTCCTGCTCCGCAGGATCGTTGCGCGCGACGATCGCTCGTGCGGGTTCGGTCTGGCTGAGATTGATCGCCTCGTGCGGGACGCCGGGAGGCACAAAAAGAAAGTCGCCGGCTTCGCTGATCACGGAGAGTGCGAGCCCTGCGCCATAACGCGTCTCGACCCGGCCTTCCAGGACGTAAATCGCGGTTTCGTAGCCACGGTGCGAATGCGGCTCCGAGCGCGCGCCTGGAGGAATCACGACCAGATGCATCGAGAGTCCGCGCGCATCCACGGTTTGACCGGAGACGCCGATGAAGTAGGGAATCTTCTGCCGTGTCAGCACCTCGCGATCGGGGCGGATGGCTCGAACGCTAGGCGAGGTCAGCTCGTCCATGGGGCCTCCTGCAGGCAAATCGACGATATGGCGGTCGATTCTGGCAGAGGGCGCAATTCGCGCCGCACCAACCGCGCCTGACATTGGAACGCGGCAAGATCGCGCGTCTTTTCGAGCGACCCCAAGGTATCCCCTGTCTCAAGACAAGCGTCCCTTCGGGCCAGGGATCTAAGTTTTTAGCGCGCGGCGCGCGCCAGTTTTGCGGGGTCAGCCTCCATGTTTCAACTCTTGCGCAAGTTCAGCATCATCGACCGCGTTTTTGTCTCGCTGGTGTTCTGGCATGTCTGCTCGCCGCGGTCGGCGGCGGCGCCGCCTGGCGACTGCAGCAGCAAAGCGACCAGGCTTCCGAACTTGCTCGTCAGGCGCGCGCGGTCGAAGGTGCCGCCGCGAAGAAACTCGCCGAATCCGCCGCCGCCTTGGCGGCACACAGCGCCGGCTCCGTCAGCACGCTGGGACTTGCGGCACTTGTCTGCACGCTGCTTGGCGTCGTCGCTGCCGTGATCCTGCGCGCGAGCATCAAACACCCGGTCGAAGCGTTGGTGGCGTCTGGTTCCAAGCTCGCCGCCGGCGATTTCGTCAGCAAGATCGAGTCGCCGGGA
>DASQAE010000147.1:0-3500 GCA_035635915.1 Burkholderiaceae bacterium
ACGCACCGCCGTCTCGCTCTCGGTGAGGTTGAACACCTGGTGGCGCAGACGCGCCTCCTGCCACGCAGGGCGCAGCGCTTCGAGACACGCCTGCAGCCCCACGCTCGCTGCGAGCGCCTGTCCCGTCGGCGTTTTGTCGCCGGCGCGCAGCGCGTTGCGCAAGCGAAACTCGAGCGGATCCTCGCGCAGCTGCTCGGCGAGCTGGTCCATCAACGTTTCGTTGATCAGCGTCGACTGCGGCACACCGAAGCCACGGAACGCTCCGCCGACCGCGTTGTTGGTGAGCACTGCGCGGGTGAGCGCGCGCACGCTGGCAATTCGATATGGACCGCTTGCGTGAATCGGAACCCGGTTCGCGACCGTCGGCCCCCATGACGAGTACGCGCCCGTGTTGAAGTCACCGTGAAAATCGTAGGCGACCAGTTCGCCGGCATCACTGGCCGCGAGTGTGGCGTGCATGGTGGCCGGATGGCGCTTGGTCGTGGAGACCATCGACTCCGGTCGCGTATAGACGATGCAGGCGGCGCGTCCGAATTTGCGCGCCGCAGCCGCGAGCAGAGGCTGGATCGATATGTCGAGCTTGCCGCCGAAGCCCCCGCCCACTGCGGACGGGATGATGCGGACCTGCCCGGGCGCCAGTTCGAACATCGACGCAATCTCGTCGCGGTCCATGTACGGCGTTTGCGTACACGCGAAAATCGTCAGGCGTTCGATGCCGTTTTCCTGCGACCAAGACGCATGCCCGGCCTCAGGCTCGATGTACGCGTGCTCGACATAACTGGTCGTAAGTTCGGATTGCAGTCGAATCGACGCTGCGCCAATGGCGCTTTCCACCTCGCCACGCACCAACCGGCCGCGGCACAGGACGTTGTCCTCCCAGCGCTCCTGGACGACTGGTGCATCTGCGCCAAGCGCGGTCGCAGTGTCCAGGACCGCGGCGGTCGGACGCCAGGCAATCGGGATTTCCCGTTCGTCGAGGGCGGGAAGCGACTCACGCGAGCCGGCCACCACGAGCACCGCTTCGCCGAGAAAGCGCGTCCGGTTTTCGGCGAGCGCGGGTTGATCGCGCAGATCCGGAAAGATGGCAAAACGATTGAATGGGATATCGGCCGCAGTCACAACGCCAGTGATGCCAGGATGCGACGTGACGAAGGCTGCCAGGTCGCCGAATTCGAACCCCGCAGCGGCGTACGGCGAGCGGATCACGCGCAGCCAGATCGCATCGGCGGGCATGCTGTCGGCACCGTAGCGTTCGCTGCCGCTCACCTTGGCGTGTGCATCGAGCCGGTGAACCCGTGCCCCGACTGCTGCGCCCGCATCGGTGGCGGCGATCGAGACGCCTGCGCCCTCGGAATTGGCTGCAGCCGCGATCACTGCTTCCACGATCTTGCGGTAGCCGGTACAGCGACACAGCACGCCGCCGATGCCGTCGAGCACCTGCGCTTCCGTCGGCCGTGCGATGCGGCGTAGCGTGTCCGCAGCCGCGAGCAGCATGCCAGGCGTGCAGATGCCGCATTGGGCGGCGCCGTGATCGATAAAGGTGCGTTGCAGTCGAGCCAGGATCGGATCGACCTGCGCGTGCGCTTCGACGGTGACAACACGACGTCCGGCAACCTGAGCGACCGGAACCAGGCAGGCGCAGACCTGTTCGTCGTCGAGGAGCACGGTGCAGGCGCCACAATCGCCCGCGGAGCAGCCGACCTTGGTTCCGGTGAGACCAAGATCGTCACGCAACACGTCCGACAGACGTTTGGCAGGCGCGACAGCAACCGCACAGGCGCGCCCATTGACCTGAAAGTCGATGGTTGAGAGCTGCATTTCCGCCGGCTTGTTCATGCACCGGCCTCGTGTGCGAGTTCGCCCAACCCGCGCTCGATCAGTGAACGTGCAGCGTCGAGGCGGTAGGTGCCGGTTGCGCGCACGTCGTCGATAGGCGCGAGCGCCGCGAGCGCTCCGGCATCAAACAACGTCGTTGCACGTGCCGGCAGTTCGCGCCGATGCACCCCCACCAAACCGCGCTCGAGTGGCGCCAGGCGTCGGGCCGCCGCGGAACACGCCCCCACTGCGATGCCGCAGTAGACGACGTAGCCTTGCGCGTCGAAATCAAGTACGACTGCCACCATGACGATCGAGATGACGAGATAACGCCGATGGCCGAGTTTGAGGAAGACAGAAACTGCATTCGCCGAGCGCGGTGGAATGACGATCGCAGTGAGCAGTTCGTCCGCGCCGAGTGCGGTCTTGCGGTTGCCGAGCACGAACTGCTCGAGCAGAAGGGTGCGCCGTCCGCGCTGGCTCGCAAGTTCAACCGTCGCGTCCAGCGCCAGCAGTGGCGGGATGCCGTCGGCAGCGGGCGAGGCATTGCACAGGTTGCCACCGATCGTGCCGCGATTCTGGATCTGGACTCCGCCCACCTCGCGTGCCGCCTGGGCAAGCGCGCGCACATGGCGCGGCAGCGGCTTTCGGACAAGGTCGCTCCATGTTGTCAACGCACCCACGCGCAGCGGGCTGGTCTCAGTGCCCTGCTCAATGCCGCGGGTTTCGGCAAGCAACGAGACGTCGAGCAGTGGCGTCGGCGGGTCGACCCCGACGCAAGCAGGGTAGATGTCGGTGCCGCCCGCCACCACCGTACAACGCGCACGCGCCAGCTCGGCCAGCGCCGCCTCAAGCCGCGTCGGTTGCAGGTAATCTCCGGCCGCGATCACGGCAAGTCACCCAACGCGCAAGTTGGTTTCGCCCTGATCCGTTGCGGGCAGACCCCACGACCGGGGGAGCGATTTACGAATCATGTGACAATGTTCAATAATGAAGTGTTTACTTCATATCATGCTGGCGAAGTTACTTGAGCCGGGTCGGCGCGTCAATCGTTGGCGGGAGCGGCAACGCGCGAGCCGATTGCGCATGCTGAGAGCGGGCGGGACTGCTTGGACATGAACGCACCCGACAACATGCCGCGCCTCGCCTTTGGGCTGGACTACGCCGCGCTGTACGCGCGCCAAGGCTTGGTGCGGCTCGACACCGCATTTTTCGAATTTCTCGGTGCGGTCGACCCGGCGCTGCGCGAGCGTCTCGGGGCGGCGCGCAAAGACCCCGCCGCGCTCGCGCCGAAAGTGGAATCGGACTTGCTCGTCGCGCTGGCGCCGCACGTAGAGGATTTTCTTGCGCACCTGTTCGGTATCGAGTCGGAGGCGCAAGCGCTTGCGGCGCAGCATCACAATCTTGCCCCGCTGTACTCGGTGAAGCGTCTCTTCGTGCAACGCCGGGCGCTGCGTAACGTGAAACCCCAGGACGCGGCCGGGCTCGACGGCGCTGCCGCGGAAAAGGAGCTTGGCACACACTTCGGTGGCGCGTTTACCGAGCTCGTGTTTGCGCGCTTCGTCACCGAATGGCAAAAGGACGAGACGACGAACGCGCCGAAGCTCGAGCTCGCGGCGCGCTACGCCGCCTGGGCCGCGACCACGCCCGAAGGCAAAGCGAAGCACCACAACGGGGTGCTCTTC
>DASQAE010000148.1:0-5979 GCA_035635915.1 Burkholderiaceae bacterium
TCGCTTCCTGCCAGCTCGGTGCAGTCGTACGTCATGTTCGTGCAAGAGCGTGTCGATCCGACGCTGGATCCGGGCACCATCGCACTGCTGAACCAGCAGGCGACCACAACGCGCCAGTTCGCGTTGGCGCAGATCGGCAACTACCAGACGCGCTTGCAAGCGCTGCGCTCGAACTCGGCGGGACGGTGCGCGGGAAATAGCGGTCGTCCAACACTTTCTGCGCCGGCCGCAGCGACAGGCACGCAAAAAAGCACCGGGCCGTTGGCGCAACCGCTGCAGCAGGATCCATCGTTCAGCATGCCGATCGACAACTGCAGAACCCTGCCGGATCGCACCACGACGCTGTGGACGGCCGGCGCGCTGAACATCGGCTCATACGCGGGTCAGGCAGGCGGCAGCGGATTCCGTTTCGATTCGCAAGGGATCACATTGGGCGGCGACGTCGGGCTGCAACCGAATCTCGCCTTGGGTGCCGGAATTGGCATCGCACGCGACGAAAGTCAGTCGGTGCCGGCGGGAGGCAGTTCGAGCGGCGCGTACGGCACGGCGTTCGCCGGTTACGTGAGCTACCGGCCGATCGAGCGCGTTTACGTCGACGCGGTGTTTGGTTTCGGCGACAGTGCGTTCGACTCGACGCGCGCTGCGGCCAATGGTGGCGAAGGTTATGGAAGACGGCGAGCCGATCAACGATTCGTTTCGATTTCTGCCGGGCGCCGCTTTTCCACCGCGGGCTGGCAGATGACGCCGTACACGCGCGTCGATCACGTGCGAGCAGCGTTGCGGTCGATGACTGAGTCGGGTTCCAGCACCGACGCTTTGAGCCTCTCGGAGGAAACCGTGCCGAGCCTCAAGCTGGTTGCCGGCGCAACGGCGGAGACATCACTCTCGACGCCGCTCGGCGTGCTTTTGCCGCGCACCTCACTCGAGTACCGGCGCGAGCTGGAACGCTCCGACGCGGGCTCGGTACGTTACGCCGACGATCCCAATGGAACGTCGTATTCGGTTGTTCCGAACGGCTTGGAACGTGACTCGGCCACGCTGGGTTTGGGCGCCAATCTTTTCCTCGTCAACCGCTGGAATCTCGGCGTGAGCGGCACGATCAATCGTTCGACCGCATCGAGCTCGAACCGCATCGACGCGACGATCGGCCGGGTGTTCTAAGCGCGCCTTCGCTTCAGCCGACCCACCCACCACAAACGGGAAACACTTGGCCGACAAAACACGCGGCAGCGTCGCTGGCCAGGTACGCAGCGAACAGCGCGTCCTCATCTCCGGACACGAGCCGGCCAAGCGGCACTTCGCGCTTGAGTCGCTCCTGAAATGCCGGATTCGCCTGCACCTCCGCGGGAAAGTAGGTCGGGTTATCGACGAAGTTCTGGGCGATGGCGTTCAGTTGAATGTTCTCGCGTGCAAGTTCGACGCCCGCGGCGCGCACCCACGCCAGCTGCGCACCACGCGCAGCGCTGTAGGTCGAGGTGCGTTTCACTCCGCGCAATGCCGATGCGCTGCCGATCACGACGATCCGGCCCTTGCGCCGCGCGCGCATCTGCGGCAGCACTGCACGCACCAGGCGCGGCAGCGGATCGACCAGATGCGCGAACACCTGGCTCCACTCCTCGTCGTCGACATCTGCGATCGGCGTGGCGGGTGCGGGAAGCGCGAGATGCGCAATCAGCACGTCGATCTGACCCGCGTCGGCCACCACCTGAGCCGCGACAGCGTTGCCCGCGCCTGGTACACGCGCATCGGCGATCACGTCGGCTCCGAGCGCGGCGAACACACGTGCGAGGGCGGGTCCCATGAAGTCATTGCTTTGCGTGATCAGCACGCGGCGGTTCACCAGCGACAGTAGGTCCATGTTGCCTCGCGCGACAAAGTCAGGTTCGCCGCTTTTCGTCGGCGGGGCGCTCGTGTTGGACTACGGTAGTTCTGCGCCAAGAGCGTCAGCATGAACCAGGGGAAAAGTATTGCAATTGCGATCTGCGCCGTGGTGGTGGTGGCGGCGCTTTCGACCTGGCAGTTGCTCACGGGCCTCGGCACGCGGGACGACGCCAAAGCCGACCTGTCGCATGCGACGGCGGCAGAGGTCGCCTACCCGCCTCCCCTTCCGTATTGGCCTCCGGTTGCTATACGCACGCCGGGGAAGAACGAAGTCGAGTTGTGCGGCTATGGCAGCGTCGACCCGGAGCGCGTTCCAGGCATCTTCGAAGCGGAGGCGAATGCGGCGATCCTGCGCGTCGCCACTGAATTCGAGCACCGGGCCGATGAGCGCAGGCGTGCGCTCGGCCTCGTCACACGCGCCTTGATCGACGCGGAAGCTGCCGACCGTGGCGTGATGGCTGAGGATCCGCAGAAGTGCCGGGAGGCCGCCGGATTGTGTGACGAGCGCGCGGCGGAGGCCTTTGCACGCGCGGCAACGCCTGCCATCGAAGCGCTGACCCGGCTCGCGGTTACAACACGCGATCCCGAGACTTACGTCGTCGCGTTGCGAGCGTGCCGATCGATCATCCCCAATTCGCCACCGACGAGTTGCAACGCCTTGACGCTCGATCAATGGGCGCAACTCGATCAGGACAATGCGTTTGCGTGGCTTCTGACCGCACGTGCCGCGCAAATTCGCAAGGATCCTATCGGCTTTCAGGACGCCTTGCGGCGCGCATCGCACGCCAAGTCTTTCGAGCGGCGCCCGACCCCATATGGCGAGATTCTGGCCGGCCTCGACGTTCGGGCCGAGCCGGTGCGGACTCTGATCGTAGGCAAACTCGCCGCGGCTGAAGCACGTGAAGATCCTGCCGACTATTTCTCCAACTTCACCATGTTCACGATTTACTGCACAAACCAGAGCGAACCGGGTCGGCGCGAACTATGCAATGACCTGGCACACGTGATGACGGAACTCAGCACGGATCCACTCGCAGCGCAGGTAGGAGACCAGATCGCCGCAAAAGCAGGTTGGCCCGTGGAGCGAAGGACTGCAGCTCGAACGAAACATGCGGCACTCGACGCCGAGAGGCCTGTGCGCAGCCCGGGCAGCGCCAGGTTGACCTGCGATGGCGCAGCACAGACCGAGGAGTGGCTGGTAGGCGTAGCGAAGCATGGAGAGGAAACTTATCTCCGCGCATTGATCGCAAAACACAACGCACGCTGAGCGGCGATTTGCCTACGCGGCCTCGAGCAGCCGCTCCAGCTCATCGATGAAGCCGACCTGACTCGCGAGAATCCTGCGCCTGGCTTCGGCCGGCTCGAACCACTCTGCCCGGTCGGCCTCGGGAAAACTCTGCATGCGGCCGCTATGGCGCGGCCACTCCATTTCGAATTCGTTGCTCGTCAACGTTGCCGGATCGGCGTCGCCCTCGAACGCCCAAGCGGTGACGACCTTGCCGCCGCGTTGTTTGATCGACCCGAGCGGCAGAAACGGCGGCGCCGAAGGCCAGCCGGTCTCTTCGCCGAATTCGCGCTGCGCGGCCGCCAGCGGCTCCTCGGAATCGTCGTATTCGCCCTTCGGCACCGACCACGCGCCGACATCCTTGTTGGCCCAAAATGGACCACCGGGATGAATGAGCAGCACTTCGATGCCGGGGCCGCGGCGGCGGAACATCAGCAATCCGGCACTACGACGGGCCATCGACATATCGCGCAACGGTGAAAGTTGCGACGATACAAGGCGGGAGTTGGTGCTTCGCAGCCCCCACCCTCGCCCTCCTCCGCAAGCGGAGGAGGGGAAATGGACAGAGGCGCTGCGCGCCTAGGCGGCTATCGACTTCTTTGCCGCGGTCCAACGACCGAGTTTCTCGCGCGCGCCGTTGGACGCCGGGTCCATCATCGAGTCGTGGTTGTCGCGCTTGGCGCACAACTCGATCACGTAGCCGTTCGGATCACGGAAGTAGATCGAATCGATGAACCCGTGATCCGACACGCCGCGCGTTTCGATGCCGCGGCCGCGACCGCGTTCGAACATCTCGCGCAACACGTCGCGCGATACCTCGAGCGCGATGTGCAGGTCGTAGTCGTGCTGGGTCTTGAATTCGAACGGCATGTCGGGCGCCTCGAAAAAGGCGAGATACGAGCCGTCGTCGAGCCGGTAGAACGTATGCAAGGTCCTGGTTTCGCGACCGGTCTTGGTCTCGTTGATCTCGAGCGTGCCGGACAGCGGCAAGCCGAGAAAGTCCTCGTAAAAGCGCCGCGTTTCTTCGGAGTCGCGGCAGCGGTATGCGTTGTGATGGAGTTTGCGGATCATGACAAGTACTCTTCCTGGATGATTCGAATCAGACGGCGTGCATGGCGTTGGCCTTGAGGCTTGCCCCGTAGCCGTCGATCACTTCATTGACCGCGCCCCAGTTCTTGAGTGCCTTCATGCGGCCAAGCCAGCGCCTGATGTTGGGATACGTCGCAAGGTCGCTGCCGGTAAGTTCAGCCAATGCCACGAACGACGCGCAGAAATAATCAGCGATCGTCATCGTGCTGCCGCACAGGTACGTGTTCCCGGCGCCGAGAACGTGATCGTTCAGCACCTTGAGCCAGCCCTGCGCGCGTTCCTTCCCCCACTGCAGCGTTGCGTCATGCGCCTCGTCGCTGCGACGTTTGTGCAGCGGAAAGATTTGCGGATAGATGAACCCGTAAGCAAGGTCGCGGCACAGCTGGGTGTTGACCCAGTCCATGCGCTCGTTCACGCGTGCGCGCTGCTGCAGTTCCTTCGGATACGCCGGCGACCCGATTTTTTCCGCCAGGTACTTGAGGATCGTCGAGCTCTCGGTCAGACGGAAACTGCCGTCCTCGAGCACCGGCACCAGGCGGTTGGGATTGATCGCTTCGTACGGCGGTTTGTAGTGCTCGCCGGTGAAAAGATCGACCACCTGGCGCTCGAGCTCGATGTTGTTTTCCGCCGCAAACAGCATGATCGGCCGGCTGGTGGTGGAGGCGGGATGGAAATAGAGCTTCATATCTGTCTCCTCGGTTTCGGTTCGGTCGCGCCGCTTGCGCGGGTCTTTTGCCAACTCTACACGCGCGTGCGGCGCAACGGTGATCCCGAACGCGTGTGGTCCAATCCAGCCCGATGAACATCGACTCGATCTGGATTCCGATCACCATCGCCGCGGCTCTGGCGCAGACACTGCGCAATGCCGCGCAGCGCCGCCTCACTACCGAACTCGGTACCTTGGGTGCCACCCTCGTTCGTTTCCTCTATGGCCTGCCCTTCGCCGCGCTTTGGCTGGCAATCGTGCGCACCTGGAGCAAGGCCGCGCTGCCGCAGCCAGACGCTGCGTTCGTCGCCTGGGTGGTGCTCGGCGCCGTCAGCCAGATCGTCGCCACGGCGTTCCTGCTGCGCGCGATGCAGGAGCGCAGCTTCGCGCTCGGCGTGGCGTACTCGAAAACCGAAATCATCCAGGTCGCAGTGTTCGGCTTCGTCTTCCTCGGCGACACTCTTTCCGCGCCGACGGTCGCGGCGGTGGCCGTCGGCACGCTCGGCGTGCTGCTGCTCTCCCCAGCCGATCCGCAGCGACCGCTGCGTGCACTCATCGCCGGATGGTCGACGCGGCCCGCGTTGTTCGGCTTGGCGTCGGGTGCCGGCTTCGCGCTTGCATCGGTGGCATTTCGCGGCGCCGCGCTCCAACTGAGCGCAACCCCTGCAGCGCTGGCCGCCGCAAGCACGCTCGTCGCGGCACTTGCGCTGCAAACCTTGCTGCTCGGCGGTTACCTTGTCGTGCGCGCCGCGAACGTCGCGCGCGCAGTACTCCGAATGTGGCGTCCGTCGCTTTTCGCTGGTTTCATGGGCGCCGCCGCGTCGGCGGGCTGGTTCACCGCGTTTGCGCTCGAACCTGCGGCGCACGTGCGCACGCTGGGACTGAGCGAGCTGGTTTTCAGCTATGCGATTTCATTGCGGCTGTTTCGCGAACGCTTCACCCGCCTCGAGAGCGTCGGCATGGCGCTGCTCGTCGCCGGGCTCGTGCTCGTAACGCTCGGCGCTTGAGCCACGCCGCT
>DASQAE010000149.1:0-1910 GCA_035635915.1 Burkholderiaceae bacterium
CAAGCTGCCCGATTCCGCGCAATGGTTTTGATTTAGATCAAAGCGCACGGTCGGACAGCTGCGCTGACATCCCGCTTCCCCCATCCGCGAGCAAGGTTGCGCGCCTGGGAACTTGACCCCGGATGAGGGCGCGGTGCTAGATGTCCGAGGGAGACGCCGCCGCATGCCAATCGACAAGCGTGTAAATTCTGCTGCGGCGGCTCTCGCTGATGTTTCGGATGGAGCAACGGTTCTCATTTCTGGCTTCGGCGGCGCCGGCTTTGCCAACACGCTGATCCGGGCCTTGCGCGATCGTGGTGCGAAGAATCTGACTCTGGTCGTCAATTCGGCCACGCATCGCTACTCGCTCACGCACGAACTGATCGAAGCCGGTCTCGTGCGCAAGATCGTGTGCACGGCCGCACGCGGCCACAACGCGGAGCCCTCGCCGTTCGAGCGGCTGTGGGTGGCGGGCAAGATCGATCTGGAGTGCGTGCCGCAGGGCACCTTTGCCGAACGCATCCGCGCTGGGGGTGCCGGCATCCCGGCTTTCTATACGCCCGTCGGCTTCGGCACCGAACTCGCACGTGGCAGGGAGGTGCGCTGCTTCGATGGTCGCGAGCACGTTTTGGAGCAGGCAATCAGGGGTGATGCCGCCCTGGTTCGCGCCGACACGGCCGACCGCTACGGCAATCTCACGTTTCGCTACGCGCAGATGAACTTCGGTCCGGTGATGGCGATGGCGGCGAAGCTCGCCGTGGCCGAGGTGCGCACCGTACTCGACGCACCGATTCCGCATGACCGCGTGCAATTGCCGGGCGTGTTTGTGGACCGTGTCGTCGCGGTGGGGAAATGACCGTGCAACCGCTCAACCGCTTGCAAGCAGCTTGGCGCGCGGCCCAGGACATCGGCGACGGAATGGTCGTCAATCTCGGCCTCGGCATGCCTCTCCACGTTGCCGACTATCTGCGGCCGGAGGTCGACGTCTTTATTCAATCGGAGAACGGCGTGATCGGCGTCGGCCCGCTCGCGCCGACGGACCGTATCGACACCGATCTGGTTGATGCGGGAAGCCGGCGGATCACGCTGCGACCCGGCGCCTCGATCATCGATTCATCCTGGTCGTTTGCGATGATCCGCGGCGGCCACGTCGACGTGACAATTTTGGGCGCCTTCGAAGTTGCGGCCAACGGCGATCTTGCAAACTGGGACATGCGGTTGCCGAACAAGGGACCGCTGGTCGGCGGCGCCATGGACCTTGCGGTTGGCGCACGCGCGGTGTGGGTGATCATGGAGCACATGACGCGCAAAGGCACGCCGCGGCTGGTCGAAACCTGCACGCTGCCGCTCACCGCCGTGCGTTGCGTCAAGCGCGTCTACACCGATCTCGCTGTCGTCGATATCGCGCATGATGGCATGGTGGTGCGCGAGATGCTCGATGGCATGACCGAGGCGGACCTGCGCTCCCGCACCGGCGCGCCGCTTGTTTTCGCGCGCGACTGCCGGCCGCTCGTGGCCCCGCCGATCGCCGCGCCGGAGTAGGCGCCCCACATGAATTTCATCGAGATTTCAGGCGCGCGCTTTGAGGTGCTTCAAACCGCCCACTATGCGGCCGTGCAGACATCCGAACTTTTCGCCGCGGCGATCGACGCGTTCCTCGATGCGTCCGGTGCCTGACGCGCTATAGCGTCGCTTCAGTGCCGAGGATTATGGTCGCCTGTGAGGACAGTACGCCGCCGTTGCCGTGGGCGAGCGCAACCTCGCAATCCTTCACCTGCCGCGCCCCGCACTCGCCCCGCAACTGGCGCACCGCTTCGATCAGCAGGAGGAGGCCGTACATCCCGGGGTGGCAATATGACAGGCCACCGCCGTTGGTGTTGACTGCGAGTCTGCCCGAGGGGCCAATCCGCCCTCCTTCGACAAACGCCCCG
>DASQAE010000150.1:0-5028 GCA_035635915.1 Burkholderiaceae bacterium
AAGGTCGCCGCATCGGCGCTGAACGTCTCGACGTTCGTGTCGCTGCATTCGTACGGATATCGGAATGTGTACGAGCTGGGACCGGTGATCGATGTTGCGCAGGCGAAGATTGTTTTCGCAGGATCGGAAGTGCGCGGGTCAAACTGAGCCGTTCTCCCGGTCGCGCCTACCGTGGGCCTAACATTTGGGTTCCAGGGCCGGACACGGGAGAACGCATGTTGACGGCAGAGGTTCGTCCCTGGCTGATCGGGATGAAGAGCTGAAGAGGCAGCGCCGTGGCGTACGACGAGAAGCTCGCTCAACGTATGCGCGAAGCGCTTGCGGGTGATCCCGGTATCACCGAGAAGAAGATGTTCGGTGGTATCGCCTTCCTGCGCCATGGGTTGATGTTCGTCGGCGTCTCGGACGCGTCGCTCATGGCGCGGGTGGGGCCGGCAAACTACGAAGACTCGCTTCGACGCAAGCACGTCCGCGAGATGGACTTTACGGGCCGGCCGATGAAGGGCTACGTGTTCGTCGACGAGGACGGGTTGAAGACGGAAGAGCAGCTGCGCTTCTGGCTGCGCCGTGCGAAAGACTTCGTCGCGACGCTGCCGCCCAAGGGCGAAAAGTGACGTGGTTTTCCGCTCACCGATACCCGCCATCGACCATGAAGTTCTGGCCATAGGCATACGACGCGCCGCTACCGGCGAGAAACGCCGCGAACGACGCGATCTCGTGCGGCTCGGCAAAACGACCTACCCAGATCTTGCTCATCTCGTGCGCCCGCTCGTCGTCGGGCAGCGTGTCGTTCATGCTGGTTTCGATCCAGCCAGGCGCGAGGCCGTTGATGCGGATGCCCGCGCTTGCGTAGTGCTCGGCGAAGATCTTCATCATGTGGCTCTGCGCCGCCTTCGACGAATCGTAGTGGGCGGAGATCTGCGACTGCGAATTGATGCCGTTGGTCGACGTGATGAGCACGATGCTGCCGCGCACGCCCTTGGCCTTCATGCGTTCCGCGAGCGCGCGCGTGGAAATGAAGCACCCGTGCACGTTGACTTCGAACACGTTGCGCCAGCCGTCGCGACCTTCGAGCGTCTGCGCTCCGATCGGCACGTTGGGCGAGATGCCGATCGAGTTCACCGCCGCCGAAACCTCGCTGCCGATCGCGGCCACAGCCTCGTCGAGGAAGCGTTTGAAGTGAGCTTCATCGCTTTGGTCCACCGGGGCAGCGAAACCGCGCACGCCCTGGCTTTCCAGTTCGGCAACCACCTTCGCCGCCGCGTCCTTGTTGCGCCCGTAACTGACTGTGACAGCGGAGGCACCGCTTGCCGCCAAAGCGCGCGCGATCTCTGCGCCCAGCCCACCGGATCCACCGAGCACGAGCGCGTGGCCTTGCACGCGATTTACATACTTTGACGTGTCCACGACTCCTCCCCAGGATTGGTCGAGTGGGGCGAAGTGTAGTTACCTCATCATCAGGTGGCTTCAGCAGTTGCTGGCACGCGGAGCTGGATTCAATCCGACGCCGAAGGTTTCCTTAAGCTTGCGGCCGGCGGCGAGGATCGCGGCGTGCAGTCTGTTCACGATCCGCTCGACCTGTTCGCTGCGGCTCTCACCCGAGAGGCACCATTCGCAGAAGTGTTCGCAGTTGTTGGTTGTCACGCGATAGCGGTTTTCGCCCAACCGCGAGCGTGCCCGCGCCACCACTTCATGCGGTGCGAAGCGCGGCAGCGGGCGCGTCTTGATCGACACGGCGCGGCCATCCGCAAACTGCTCCACCGATACTTCCTCGACCGGACCACGCAGCAGCAGGGCGCGCGACAGGCCGGCGTAGTGCACCACCTTGTTGGCGCCGACATAGATGCCGTGATGGGCGAAACCGAAACGTGGCGTCACCAGATGCGCTCCGAGCGACAGCTCCTGTGGCGCGATCGACCGGTGCGCGGGCGCTGCGACATTCGTCGCTGCCGGCATCGATGTGATCAGATCGCTCATCTCGGACTCGTCTGCGGTCGTTGCACCTATGGACGCCATTGAACCTGGATCGCAGCGAACGCATAAGTCGGGACGTTTCCGAGCCGAGGACGCTCCCAGCTAGTAGCGGCCGCAGCGTTGCGCTTGACTGCGCAGCGCTGGTCATCTGCGCCGGATCGACGTGAATATTCATGCCGTGGTCGGCGCACGGCAAACGATTGGCGGCAAGTTGAAGTGCGACACGGTGCGGTGAGCGAACAGGCGAGGTACATTCCGCGTCCACGCAACGTCGTTGTTTCGCGTTGTGTCCTGGCATCGGAGTGGAGCTTTCGCTGGTTTTTTTGCCGCGTATGGGAATCCGTTCCTTGTTTCGCTCGAGCTGGTTCGTCGCGTCGGTAACCGCCGCGGCGCTGACCGTTTCCGCGTGTGGTGGTAGCAGCTCTGGTGGCGTCGGCGTCGTTCCGCCGCCACCGCCGCCGCCCCCCACGTTGCCGCCTCCGAGCAATGGCAACCAGCCGTATTCGGACCCTACGGCCTACTCGAGCGCGCGTTCTGCCTCGCTCGCCAGTGCGGTGGAAGCCGCGGCGATCACGCGCCACCAGATCACCTTGCGCGGCAACACGATCGACTACACCGCCACGACGGGGCATCTCACCGCAAGAAATGCAACCGGCGGCGCGGAGGAAGCATCGTTTTTCTACGTCGCATACACGATCGACAACCAGAACGCGGCGACGCGGCCGGTTACGTTCTTCTACAACGGTGGCCCGGGTTCGGCCACAGTCTGGTTGCACCTGGGTTCGTTCGGCCCCAAACGCCTGGTCACCGGCGATCCGAGCACAAATGGGGTGACGCCGTTTCCGCTCGTCGACAACGACGAGACGCTGCTCGACACCACCGACCTGGTGTTCGTCGACGCGATCGGCGCCGGATATTCGGAAGCGATCGCGCCCAACACCAACCAGACGTTCTGGGGGGTCGACCAGGACGCGCGCGTGTTCCGTGATTTCGTGGTCCGGTATCTCACCGTCAACAACCGCCTTGCCTCACCCAAGTTCCTGTTCGGCGAGTCCTACGGCACCACGCGCTCGGCCGTGCTCGCCAATCTGCTCGAAACGGCGGGAATCCAGTTGAGCGGCGTCGTGTTGCAATCCTCGGTGCTCAACTACAACAGCAACTGCGGAGTCGTGAACGTGGTCCTCAGTTGTTCCGGCTATTTGCCCAGCTACGGTGCCACCGGCGCCTACTTCAACCTCGCCGTCCCGGCACCAACGGACTTGCTGGTGTTCGAGCAGCAACTGCGCGACTTCACGGTCAACACCTACGCGCCTGCAGACCTGGTGTTCCTGACCAACCGCACCCTTCCTGCGACGAGCGTGCTGAATCAGTTGCAAGGATTCACCGGGATCCCCGTGAGCCTTTGGAGCACGAACTTCAATCTCGGTCCGGGCACATTCCAGAGCCAGCTGCGGCCAGGCCAACTGATCGGGCGCTACGATGGGCGTGTCTCGGCACCAGTGGGCAGCCCGCTCGCGAGCCAGGGCGATCCGTCGAGTACGTTCATCACCGGGCAATTTGTAGCGGCGATCAACAGCTACCTGGTCAGCTTCCTGCAGTACGGCAACGGCTCGACTTACGTGCTGCTAGGCACCGCGATCAACACGTGGGACTTCTCGCACGATCGCAACCAGTTGCCCGACACCATTCCCGACCTTGCTGCGGCACTGGCCCAGAACCCGGTCCTGAAGGTGCTCGCGGTGAACGGTTACCACGATCTCGCTACGCCTTTTTATCAAACCGAGGTCGACCTGGCGCGCCTTGGCAACCTGCCCAACGTCAGCGTGCGCAATTACGCCGGTGGACATATGACCTATCTGGACGACACGTCGCGTCCGCTCGAACGAGCAGATCTCACAGTGTTCTATCAGAGTGCACTGGTGGTGCAGTGACGATGAGGCCGCTGACGTTACGCCTTCACTTGCTGGTGCCTGCGCTGGCGCTGGTGCTGCCGATCCTGGCGCAAGCGCAAAGCGTCGATCCCACCGGCCCGATTCAGACCGAGCTGCGTGACCCGTCGGTGCCGCGAGCACTGCGCAACGTCAAACCCGCGCCGGCGACGCAGGGCGCAGCGCTGCAAGCGCAGGTCGAGCGCAAGCTGCGCGAGAGTTTTGATGCCGCCGACGTGGCCGGCGCCGGTGCGCTTACGCGCGAACAGGCGCAAGCCGCCGGTCTAGGCGTCGTGGCGAAGAACTTCGACCGCATCGACATCGCCGGCACCGGCAAGGTCACGTTCGAGGATGTGAAGCGGTACTTGCGCTCGCGCGCGGCGAAGTTTTAGTTCCCTCCCCCGCTGCGCGGGGGAGGGTTAGGTGTGGGGGCGGCATGGCGATCGCCACCCACGAGCCGCGTGCACCCCCGTTCCACCCCCACCCCAGCCCTCCCCCGCAAGCGGGGGAGGGAGTTAACGCTTGCGTTTGGCTTCGCTCACCAGCCACCGCCGCAACACCGGCACCTTGCTTTCCTTCGGCAGTTTCTTCGGGTGCACGACGAAGTACGCGTAACGCAGGGGCAGGGTGATCGAAAAGGGCCGGATCAGTCGACCGGCCGCGAGATCGTCTTCGACCAGCACACTGCGACCGAGCGCCACACCGTGACCGTCGATTGCCGCCTGGCTCACGAGCATCGATGCGTTGACGCGCAAGCCGCGGCTCGTGTCGACGCCGGGTGCGCCGGCGGCTTCGAGCCAGGTTGCCCAGCTTGGAAATGCGCTGCCTTCGGGCAGGGTCGCGTCGTGAATCAGCGTGTGATGGCGCAAGTCTTCAACCTTGCGCAGCGGATGTTTGCCCTGCTGCAGCTTGGGACTGCAGACGGGGAAAATCGATTCGCTCATCAGCGGCGTGATCTCGAGCCCGGGCCAGTCGCCGGCGCCGTAACGCACGGCCACGTCGACCGCTTCGCGCGCGAAATCGACCACGCGCGAGTTGGTGTCGATGCGGATGTCGATCTCCGGATAACGCGCGATGAAGCGTTCGAGCCGCGGCATCAGCCATTTTGCGGCCAACGATGGCGTCA
>DASQAE010000151.1:0-2978 GCA_035635915.1 Burkholderiaceae bacterium
GACGCCGACGAACGGATCGAAGAACCATTGCGCGCGGAGATCGAGCACGTGCTTGCACGGTCCGACTTCGATGTCTACGCGATGCCGCGTCGTTCGACTTATTGCGGCCGCTTCATCCGCCACAGTGGGTGGTGGCCGGACTACGTCACGCGTCTGTTCCGGCGCGGCACGGCACGTTATTCCGATGCACGGGTGCACGAACGCCTGCTCACCGAGCGCCCGGTGGGCAAGCTGCGCGCCCCGCTCACGCACTTCAGCTTTCGCTCGATGGACCAGGTACTGGGCAAGATGAACCGCTATTCGTCGGAAGGTGCGCGCATGCTGGTCGAACGCGGGCGCACGCCGGGACTTGCAAGCGCCATCGGGCATGGCCTTGCGGCCTTTTTCAGAACCTATGTGCTAAGGCTCGGCTTCCTCGATGGCCGCTTGGGATTCCTGCTTGCGGTGTCGAATGCGGAGGGCTCGTACTACCGTTACGTCAAGGCAATGCTCGCCGCTGAAACGCGCCGCGACGATGTCGAGTAGCGGCGATGCTGATCTCGGTCATCGTCACCACCTACAACCGACCCGACGCATTGCGTGCGGTGCTGGCAGGTTTGTTGGCGCAGGTCGATCGGGCATTCGAAATCCTGGTGGCCGACGACGGTTCGCGCACAGACACGCGCGAACTGGTGGAGGCGACCGCGCGCGCGAGTCCACTTCCGCTGCGCCACGTGTGGCAGGAAGACAAGGGCTTTCGTGCCGGGGCTGCGCGCAATCGCGCGGCGGCTGCAGCGCAAGGTGACTACCTCATCTTTCTCGACGGCGATTGTGTGCCGCGGCCGGACTGGATTGCGCGCCATCGCGCGTTGGCGCAACGGCGCTGGATGGTCGCGGGCAACCGTATCCTGCTGTCCGAGCCGTTCACCCGGCTGGTGCTCGCAAGCGGCACACCGGTTCACCAGTGGACCGAAGCGCAATGGCAAGCCGCCGCCGCGCGCGGCGATATCAATCGAACCCGCCCGCTCAGGACGTATTCGCTCGGTCCACTACGCAAGCTCGCCGCGCGCCGCTGGCAGCGCGTGCGCACCTGCAATCTCGGCGTCTGGATGCGTGATTTCCGCGCCGTCAACGGCTTCGACGAAGTATTCGAGGGCTGGGGCTTCGAGGACTCCGATCTCGCGGTGCGCCTCATCAACCACGGCACGCGGCGCAAGGAAGGTGCATTCGCCACCGGAGTGCTGCATCTGTGGCATCGCGAAAACGAGCGCAAATTCGAAGGTGTCAACTGGGAGCGACTGCAAAAGCGCATTGCGGGCCACGAGGTGCTCGCGGCGAGCGGCCTCGATCGTTACCAGACGCCGGTCACATCCCCTTGAACAGGTGGGCGTAGAGCCGGCTCGCAGTGAGTCGTTCCGGCCTGCCGCGCAGCGTGAGAAAAACTTTGCCGGAGTCGTCGCGTTGCGCGGTATGAATGGCGCGCGCGCGCACGACAAGGCCGCGATGCACCTGCCAGAACTGCTGCGGGTCCAACTGCGGCAACAACTCGCGCATCGAAATACGGATCAGGTGCTCGCGTTCGGCGGTGATCACGCGCACATACTTGTCGGCGGCCTCGAAATACACCACATCATCGATCGGCACCATATGGACCATGTTGCCGACGCTCGCCTGGATCACCTCCAACCGCGCCCCGGGCGCCGGCGCTTCGACTGCGCTCACGCCAGGAGATGAGCCCAGCAACGCGCGCAACTGATCCACCGAGTCCTGCAGCGCAGTTTGCGGCACCCGATCGGTGAGCCGTTTGCGCAGGCGCGCCACGCTCGCTTCAAGCCGCTTTGAATCGAGCGGCTTCACGAGATAGTCGACTGCCTGCGCGTCGAAGGCTTGCACCGCGTACTGGTCGTATGCGGTGACGAACACGAGCAGCGGAAACGCCGTTTCGTCCGGCCAATCTTCAGCCATCGCTTGCGCGGCTTCGAGGCCGGACCAACCCGGCATGCGAATGTCGAGAAAACAGACGTCGGGTTTGAGGGCTAGCGCCTGTTGCGCCGCCGACGCGCCGTCGGCCACGCTGGCACCGATCACCAGCTCCGGCCACGCCTTGGCAAGCTCGGTGCGCAGGTGCATCGCAAGCAGCGGCTCGTCCTCGGCTATCAGCGCGACTGGCGCTTTCATGCAGCGACGGCGCTGGCGATGGGAAGCACGATGCGCGCTATGGTGCCGCCATCCGGACCCGTGGCCGGCTCCAGCGCCACCTGCGCACGATCCGCATACAACGTGGTCAGGCGCTGCCGCACCTGGCGCAAGCCGAAGCGCGTGCCTGCGGTCGTAGCTTCGTGCGACAGGCCCACACCGGAATCGCGCACCGTGAGCACGAGCGAGTCGGCGTCACAACGCGCGGCGACCTCGATGCAGCCACCCTGCACTTTCGGCTCGAGACCATGTTTGATCGAGTTCTCGATCAGCGGCTGCAGCAGCAAGGGTGGTACCGGTACGTCGCGCAGTTCCTGCGGCAGGTCTATCTTCACCTCCAGGCGCGGCCCCATCCTGATCGCCATCAGCGCGAGATAGTCGGAAACGCGGGCAAACTCCTCCGCCAGCGACTGCACGTCGGAGCGCGACGCATGCAGCGTCGTGCGCAGGAACCCGATCAACCGATCCAGCATCACCTGTGCCCGCTCGGGATCGACCGAGATCAGCACGCGCAGATTTGCGAGCGTGTTGAACAACATGTGCGGTTCGAGCTGAGCCTCCAGCAACTTGAGATGGGTCTCCGACGCGGCGCGCTGCGCGCTTTCGGCCCGCGCTTCGCTTTCGGCCAGGCGCGCGCATGCGAACCACCAGAACGTCACCACCAGCGTCGCCAGGATCGTGATGATCAGGATCACCGCCAGCGCGCGCGGATTGGTCGCGAACAGGCCGAGCCCAGGTGCTTTTAGCCCCAGCAAGGCGTTGCCGAACACGACCCCGACCTCGTACCCGAGCAACGCGGAAAC
>DASQAE010000152.1:0-2965 GCA_035635915.1 Burkholderiaceae bacterium
CGGTAATTCGCGGAAGCGCACACCGGTTGCATCATAGATGGCGTTGGCGATGGCTGCGGCGCTGGGGACAGAAGCGGACTCGCCGACGCCGAGCGGCGGCTGATCCGGCCGCGGCAGCATCAGCACATCGATATCGGGCACCTCAGGAAATTTGATAATGGGGTAGGCGCCCCATTCGCGCGCTGTCACGGAATTGCGGTCGAACGACACTTCCTCCATCAGTGCGCGGCTGGTGGACTGGATGACGTTGCCGTGAATCTGGTGGCGGACGCCGTCCGGATTGATCATCAGGCCGGAGTCTTGCCCGGCGACCACGCGCGTCACGCTGACATCGCCGGTTGCCTTGTTGACGGCGACGTCCGCAATCCATGCCGACCACGCCGCGCCATAGCCCGGAAACTTGCTGTGCACATAAAGCGCATAGGCAAAGCCGCGTCCACGCACGATATCGCCTTCGGCTGCCCTTTCCGGCCGCACCGGTCGCGACTTCCAACCGGCGCGTTCAGCCACCGCATTGACGAGATCGACAGCGCGTTGGTCTTTCAGATAGCGCAGGCGATACTCGATCGGATCGACGCCGGCTTCACTGGCGCACTCGTCGATCCAGGATTCATGTGCGAACGTGTTCGGCAACGCCGAGACACCGCGCAGCCACGAGGCGCGCACGATTGGCGGCATGTCGTGTGCCACCACGCGGAGATTATCGTAGTCATAAGGCGGCATCGCGGTGCGGTCGCCCATCTCGAACACAGCCGGCGTGTGCGGGATGGTGCCGGTCAAGAGCAGCGCCAGCGTTGGTGCACCGTTCGACGGATAGCGCGTCGCAAAATCATAACCGGCGACGCTGCCGTTGGCGTTCAAGGCGCCATTGATGTCCATCAACTGCGCGGTGCCCTTGGGCTCCCAGGCGTGCTCCTGCTCGCGTGTCAATTGCACGCGGACCGGCCGGCCGACGGCGCGCGACAGCAGCACCGCGTCGGCGGAAACGTCATCGGCGCAGTTGCGGCCGTAGCAGCCGGCGGCCTCCATCCGGATCACCTCGATCTCCGCTTCGCGGCGATGGATCAGCCGCGCCAGTTCGGTGCGCAGATGGTGCGGGTTCTGCGTGCCGGACCAGACCCTGGTTTGGTCATCCTGATAGTCAGCAACCGCGCACGATGGGCCGATCGATGCGTGCATCTGGTACGGCCAGATATAGGTTCGCGGCATCGGTTTGGCGGCGCCGGCAATCGCCGCATCGACGTTGCCCTTGTCGATCAGCGTTCGCGGTGTCGACGGGTTGGCGCGCAACGCCGTTTCGATATCTTTGAGATCGGGCAGCGTCGGCACCGACTTCCAACTCACCTTGAGCTGAGCTGCGGCCTTAATCGCATTTTCCTCGCGCTCGGCCACAACGCCGATGAAGTCGCCAATCTTGACGACCGCGACCAGCCCGGGAATGTCGCGCACCGATGCTTCGTCGACGGCGATCAGGCTGGTGCCGATGAAGTCGCCAACATCGACGCCGGCATAGGGCGGACGGACAACGCGGCCATGCAGCATGCCGGGCACTCGGACGTCGTGAACGTACACCAACTCGCCGGTCGCCTTTGCCGGCAGATCAACGCGCGGCACCGATTGGCCGACGATGGTGTAGGCGCTGGCGGCCTTCACTGGCACGTCGTCCGCCAGTTCGAGACGGATGGTTTCGCCCGCGATCAGCTCGCCATAGCTGACGCTCCGATTGTCCTTCCCGCGTATCAGGCCATCTTCAATGACGAGATCTTCAACGGGAAGCTCCAGCCGCTCCGCAGCGCGCCCGACCAGAAATTGCCGCGCCTGCGCCGCAGCCTTGCGCAACGGCACGGCGGTAATCTGGATCGTTTCGCTGGCGATCGTCGCGCCCTGATTAGGCACGAGCGACGTATCGCCCAGCACGACGACGACGCGCGCAAAGGACACGTCGAGCTCTTCCGCGACAATCTGACCAAGCGCGGTGCGAATGCCGGTGCCGAGGTCGACATGGCCGTTATAGGCGGTGACCGATCCGTCGGCGGTGATCTTGATGAAGGTCTCGAATTTGACCGCCTCGACGGGCGAGGCGGGACGAAAGACCGACAGCGTTCCCTGCGGTCGTTCACTGTCCACAGTCGAGTTCGGCGCTGTCATCAGGTGCTCGCTTCAACGACGTGGCCGGCAGCCCGCATGGCCGCGCGCATGATTTCGATATGCGCACCGCAGCGGCACAGATGATGGCGCAACGCTTCCAGCACCTCGGCTTCCGAAGGATGAGGCGAGCGCAGCAACAGCGCCTTGGTGGTGATGATCATGCCGTTGAGGCAATAGCCGCATTGCGCGGCCTGTTCGCTGATGAAGGCGTGCTGCACCGGGTCAGGATGCTCGCGCGTGCCAAGACCTTCGAGCGTCACAATGTCGCGTCCACTGCAGCCTTCGACCGGAATCACGCAGGATCGCGCTGCGATGCCATCGATCAGCACCGCGCAGGCACCGCACTCGCCCAGCCCACAGCCATATTTCGGTCCATTCAAGGCGAGGTCGTTGCGCAGGACATAAAGCAATGCAGTGTCGGGCGCCGCGTCGACGTCGCAAGTTTTGCCGTTGACGGTCAGGCGGATCGTGCTCTGCGTCATGCTCCCTCAGCCTTCGTTGCGCTGCAAACTGCGCGGACGCCTCTCGAAAGATACCGTTTGTGTACAAACGTGCAAGCGGCGCTATCCTGCGCTGCAGCGCGTTGCCCGCTTTATGAACAGTGGGGCGAGGCAAATGAGTTTTTATACGGCAACCGCGATTTTTCGCCGTCGGGGCCGCTTGACAGGGTTTCGGTCCGCGCGCAACATCGTTCGTGTACGAACAAACTGATTGGGCCGCGAAGCTGCGGCTATGATCGACGCCTCCTCGACTGCAGGCTTGTTCATGACTGATACGACGACCCCCGCCGGTGGCGACAAGATCCGCTGCGATGCCT
>DASQAE010000153.1:0-4162 GCA_035635915.1 Burkholderiaceae bacterium
GCGCGCCATCCGGCCGTGGCGCAGCGTGGCTGGCAATTGCAGGAACACGATGACGATGATCGAGGTCGCCACCAGTTCTGCGACCCCGTCGAGCGGCCGGTTGACGAGGTTGCGCGAGAGGACGTCGGCGCACATCAGCAACATCACGGCGCCGATGACGAGCGAGCCGATCGCGTTCATAGCGTCGGCGACGCGGCCGAGCACGCGATCGAATGCACTCGCTGGAGCCGGTTTGGAACGCTTGACCGCCGTGAGGTCGGTGGCCGCTTCGTAGCTCATCGTTCGCTCGATTGGTGGCGAACGTGGTGGTCAGAGTTCCTTGTCCCAGTCGCGCGCGGGCTTGACCCCGCGCTTGCGCAACGCGTTCATGTAGCCGCTCACGATTTCCTTGGCGGGACCGCGGCCAGCGTTGGCCTGCACCCATTCGGCGGCGAGGTTGGGCATGCTCTTCACCCACTTCTCGCGTTCGCCGTCGCTCATGTTGGTCAGGCGCACTGCCGGTGTCTGCTTGCTGCCGACGTCGACCATCGTCTTGAGCGCACCCTGGTAGCGTTGCATCAGCGTCTCGCCCAGCGCCTTCGAATATTCCTTGCCGACATCGCGCAGGATCTTTTGCACCTCCGGCGGCATTTTCTCGAAGCTGTCCTTGTTCATCGCCATGCCGCCGATGTACAGCGCGCCGATGTTCACGGTGGTGATGTAGGGCGCCACTTCGTAGATCTTGTTGGGCAGGATGCCGGTGGCGATCGAGACCGTACCCTCTGAGACGCCGGACTGGATGTCGGTGTAATAGGTCGTGAGCGAACCGTCCACCGGCACTGCGCCCGAGCCTTTTAACCACAAGCCGATCGATCCGGGCGCGCTGATCTTGCGCCCTTTGAGGTCGGCGTATGTGGCGATCGGGTTCTTGGTGAACAGGTGATAGGTGTCGACGCCGGTGGCGCCGAGGAACACCATGTTGTTCTTCTCCCACTCACGCTTGAGCGCCGGCACGCCTTCGTTCATCTCGTTGGCGACGTCGAGGATGATGCGCACGTCGTCGGTGGTAAACGGCGTTACGGTGCCGAACTGCGACAGCGGCATCTTCGCCGCTTCGAGCTGG
Source organism: Burkholderiaceae bacterium (assembly GCA_035635915.1). Taxonomy (GTDB): domain Bacteria; phylum Pseudomonadota; class Gammaproteobacteria; order Burkholderiales; family Burkholderiaceae_F; genus JAKANT01. The sequence continues at coordinate 1,103 of DASQAE010000153.1, forward strand.
TGAAACACCCAGCCGATGTCGGTGACACCCTGCTCGACCGAAGTGAGGGTCGCGTTCATCTTGTAGAGCTGGCCGCCGTAGGCCTCGCGCCATTCGATCTTGTAACCCTTGCCAAGCGCGTCGACGCGTTTGTTGACCTCGGGCACGAAGAGCGTGCTCATGAGGCCGACCCACGGCAGCGTGGTCGGGTGGCTCGACGCGATGGTGAGCTTGAACGTCTGCTGCGCGCGCGCGGGCGGCAGCGCGGTGGCGGCCAGCACGAGCGCGGCAGCGCCATGAACAAGGGTGCGTCGTTTCATCGGTGTCTTCCGGTCTCTTTGTTGTTGGCCGTGGCGCGAGACGTCAGCGTGCCGCTGCTGGATTGAGGACGAAGTCGAAGTCGAGCGTGTAGTAGGGCACATCCATGTGCGATCCGTCGGGCGCGGTGCCGCGTTCATGCCGGATCCATTCTGCGATCAGAGAGGAACGCACGCCGAACACCGCGTCCGAATCGAGGTATTTATCGCCGTCGCGAAACACGTGCGTCACCAGTGTTTCGTAGCCGGGTGCCTTGATCATGAAATGCAGGTGCGCGGGCCGCCATGGATGGCGGTTGAGCGCTTTCAACATGCGGCCGACCGGGCCGTCGTGCGGGATCGGATACGCGTTGGCGACGATGGTGCGGAAATAGAACTCGCCGTCGGGTCCCGACTGCAGTACACCGCGTGCACGGTGTTGCTCGAGATCCTTGTACTGCGCGTCGTAGAAGCCGGCTTCATCGGCTTGCCACACGTCGACAGTGGCACCTGCGATCGCCTTGCCGTCGAATCCGCGCACATGGCCGCGTACGAAACACGGTTCGCCGCGCGCGCCATTGGCGACGTCCGCACCCAGCGGATAACGCGGCGCGCCGTCGACGTGAAACGGCCCGAACACCGTGGCTTCGGTGCAGCCCTCCGGCTTGCGATTGTTCATCGCGGTCACGAGCATCGACAGCCCGAGGGTGTCCGACAGCAGGATGAACTCCTGCCGTTTTTCGTCGGTGATGTGGCCGACGTCGGTGAGAAAGCGGATGCCCTCGAACCATTCGGCTTCGGTGAGGTTCACCTCGCGCGCGAACGCGTGCAGGTGCTGGACCAGCGCCGTCATGACTTCCTTCAGGCGCGCGTCCGGCGCGTCCTTGTGCCGCGCCAGCACCGCCTGGGTGATGGTGTCTTCGCTGAGATTGCGCATCGTTGGGCCTCGGCATGAATCCAATTTCCCTCCCCCGCGTTGCGGGGAGGGCGAGGGTGGGGGCAACGAAGGACGCAGGTCTTGCCATCCCGTCTTCCGCGCAGCACTCTATGCCCGCAATTTCCGGAAAGAAATCCCCGAATCGGAAAAATCTTTTCCGGCCAGCGGAAAAATGGCGCCGAAAGGATCTGGCGTGGATCGCATGACCGAACTGGAGCTGTTCGTTCACACCGCCGAACTGAACAGCATGTCGAAGGCAGCCGAGCTGCTTGGCCTGTCGAATCCGGCCGCGACGCGGCACCTGGCCTCACTCGAGCGGCGGCTCGGCGCACGACTGATCGAGCGCAACACGCGCCGCCTGTTTCTCACCGACGTAGGCCAGGACTTCTATCGGCGCTGCAAAGGCATCCTGTCCGACGTGAACGACGCAGTGCAGACCGTCGATGCCACGCGCTTGAACCCGGGCGGCGTGCTGCGCGTGACGGCCTCGCTGCCGTTCTGCATGAAGCACATCGCGCCGTTGCTGCCGGCGTTCACGCAGCGTTATCCGAATCTGCGCGTGCAGCTTATCGCCGCCAATCGGTATTTCGACATCATCGACAACAACGTCGACGTCGCGATCCGCACGCGCGAATACGAGTCCGATTCGAACGTCACGATCCGCCGCCTGGCGGAAATGTTGCGCGTGGTCAGCGCCGCCCGGCGCTACCTGGATAGCCGAGGCACGCCGACCAACGTCGCGGAGCTGGCGCAGCACGACCTGCTTGTCTACTCGTATGCCAATCATCCCGACGAGCTGCGTTTCACGCAGGGCGACACCATGGTGACGCTGCCGGTCAAAGGCCTGCTCGAAGCGAACGATCCGCAGGTGCTGCGCGCCGCGGCGCTCGAAGGGCTTGGCATCCTGGTGCTGCCGATGTACATCGTGCACGACGACATCGTCGCGGGTCGCCTGGTGCCGCTGCTCACTGACTGGCAGCTACCGAAGCTGACGATCAACATCGCCTACGCCAGCCGGCAGCATCTGCCGGCGAAATCGCGCGTCTTCATAGACTTCGTGGTGGAGCACTTCAGGCAGATGGACTACGAGCGTAGGTGGAACGCGCGCACAAACCTCAGATAGCTGATTGGCGAGTTTCGCGCTCGCGGCCGCGCGGCAGTGGACGTTGGTGCATTGCGCATCGCGTTTTCGAACCGATTGGCGCGAAATGAGTTGCGCACCTCATTTCCAATCACTAGGATGCCGGCTCTCATGGACACCGCTACCCGTGCCAGCCTGCAGGATGTCGCGCGCGCCGCGGGCGTCAGCCTGGCGACGGTCGACCGGGTCCTGCACGGACGCGCAGGCGTGCACGCGCGCACGGTCGAGCGGGTCAACGAGGTGGTGCGCCGGCTCGGCTACCGGCCTGATCCGGCGGCGGTGCGCCTCGCGCGCAACCGCAGCATCAAGGTTGTGTTCGTGCTGCCCACCGGGACGAACAGCTTCATCACACTGCTGAACAACCAGGTCCTGGCGCTCGCATCCTGGCTCGCCGAACAACGTGCCGCTGCCGTGGTGCAGACCGTCGATGTGTTTTCGCCGGTCGCGCTTGCGCGTCATCTGGCGGGGCTGCAAGGGCACTTCGACGCGGTGGTCGTGATGGCGCTCGACCATCCGCAGGTGCGCGCCGCGATCGACGACCTGGTCGCGCACGGCATGGTGGTGGTGACGATGGTGTCCGACGTGCCATCTTCGCGGCGCGATCATTTTGTCGGTATCGACAATGTCGCGGCCGGTCGCACAGCGGCAACCTTGCTCGGTCGGTTCGTCAGGGCGCGCGCCGGTGGCGAGGCGCGCATCGGCATCGT
>DASQAE010000154.1:0-5608 GCA_035635915.1 Burkholderiaceae bacterium
AAGCAGCTGGGCCACGATGTAGGGCACCAGGAGCGAACGCGGCAACACGCCGCGGGCCGTCATCACGATCGAGACCGCGGGGTTGAAGTGCGCACCGCTCAGTGGACCGAACACTTCGATCAGGACGTAGAGGCCACCGACGGTTGCGAGCGCATTGGCCAGCAGCGCCACCGCCATGTTCCCGCCGGACAGCCGCTCAGCCATGATGCCCGAGCCGACGACAACGGCGAGCAACAACGTCGTGCCAAGCAGCTCCGCGGCCAGGCGCTGCGGCCGCGCCACCGTCACCGCGTCAGCGCGTTCCAATCTCGTCCAACCGCTGCTTCAACGCCACCCGATCCAGTTTCAGCAGCGGCAGGTTCAGGAACGACTGGATCCGGTTCTGCAACAGGCTATAGGCCTTGAAGAACGCACGGCGCTTGTCGTCGTCCGAGCCTTGCAGGGCCGCCGGATCCTCCACGCCCCAATGCGCGGAGATCGGTTGCCCGGGCCAAAGTGGACAGACCTCTCCTGCCGCGCTGTCGCACACGGTGAAGACGAAGTGCAACGCTGGCGCTCCCGCCACGGCGAACTCGTCCCAGCTCTTGCTCCGCAATCCTTCAGTGGCGATCCGGTTCTTGCGCAGCAATTCGAGGGCGAACGGATTGATGCTGCCCGTCGGATGCGAGCCGGCAGAAAAGGCCTTGAAGCGTGAGCCGGCCATCGCGTTCATCATCGCCTCGGCCATCACTGAGCGCGCCGAGTTACCGGTGCAGAGAAACAGGACGTTGAAGGTCTGAGCGTCGTTCATGCGATGCAAGGTCAAATCGATCGGGCGTTCATCGCAGCGCCTTCACCATGTAGGTTGCGCCGGCAGGACAAACAAAAGCAAACTCGCTGCTTTGCTGGACTGCCTCTGGTGCCTCGTTGCGCGCCGCCACGCCATAGCCCATCCGGAGGAAAAACTCCCTGGCGGTTTCGGTCAGCAGTACGAGCGAGCTAAGACCGTCGCGGCGCGCCTGGCGCTCGACCGCATCGACCAGCGCGGCACCGATGCCATCCTTGCGACGATCGGGCGCTACGACGAGAGAGCGCAACAACCCGACGTCGCCGTAGCGCTCCAATGCGACCGCCCCCGCCAGTTCGCCCGCGACCGCCGCCACGAGGAACGTGTCGATCGAAGCCGGGGTCAAGTCGCGCGTCGGCAGCCCGGCACACGCAAGCATGGCAACAACAGCGTCGAACTGAGACGCCTGCGCCGCGCGTATCGATAACGCCGTACCGTGCACCGCGCTTGGCCTATCCGCAGCAGGCTGCCGCTTTGGCTTCCGCTCCGCTTTGGGCCGAGGTTCCGCACGCGGCCCCGCCGCAAGCAGTCTGCGCTTCGAGCGCCTCACTCGATTCGCCGTAGATCGGCGCCGCGCCGAGCGAGTGGAACGTCTCCCAAGCGACGCCCGCCGGGTCCTTCACCCAATACTTGTTCGAGCGGGCGTAGCAGCAGGTAACGTCCCTTTCTGCAGCGGTCTGCACGTCGGCGCGTTGCAACTGCTCATTCAGGCTGTCCAACTCCGCATCGCTATCGGTCTGCAGGCCAAGGTGATTGATGCCGACGCGCGTGCGCCCGGTGGAGATCGCGAAATTGACGCGCGGATCCTCGAGCATCCACTTCGCGTAGTCAGGCTTGGTCACGGCCGGGTCGGCGCCGAACAACGTCGAGTAGAAACGAATGCTTTGCTCGAGGTCACCTACTGAAACGTGGACATGAAAGCGCTTCATACCCTTTCCTTTCCCCGCGCCTTGCGCGTTTTGGTGGTGGCAGCTGAGGGAACCGGCGCGCAACTTGCACAGTCGGCGGCGCAGCAGTTTTCGGTGAGGAATCCGAGCAAATCGTTCATCGCGGCAAAATCGGCCGCGTAGAAGATGAACCGGCCGTCCTGCCGGGTGCTGACGAGCCCGGCATGGCTCAGTTCCTTCAGATGGAAGCTCAACGTCGCAGGGGCGATGGAAAGCTTCTCGGCGATTTCCCCCGCTGCAAGACCGCTCGGCCCCTGCTGAACCAGCAGCCGAAAAACGGCCAGCCGCGTTGTTTGCGCAAGCGCCGCGAGTGCAGTCACGACCTGAGTCGATTTCATATTTCCATTTTTATCGAAATGTCGAACGCTTGTCAAGCGCTTCGGTTGTCACCGGTACCATGCGCCCCTCCCTTGCGAAGGAAACGCGCCAACATGAACAAACGCTTCTTCCTCGTCTCGATCGGTGCGGCGGGTCTGCTCCCCACACTCAACGCTGCTGCTGCAACCACGATCGTCCGCCAGCCCGGTCTGCTGACCGTCAGCGGTGCGATCGGCAAGGGCAACCGTGGCGCGTTCGATCCGGCGCTCGATCAGATGATGAACAAACACGGCGTCCGTTTTGACAAGGCGCACGAGTTCGACGCCCCAGCCCTGCGCCGCCTGCCTTCGGTGACGATCAAACCGACACTGGAGTACGACGCAAAGAAGCACACGCTGCAAGGTCCGCTGCTGGTTACCGTGCTCGAGGCGGCGGGCGCGGCTCCTGGCAGCAAGGTGCAGCTCGGCATGCGAGCGGTCGACGGCTACAACGTGAAGATCAGTCTCGCTGACGCTCGCGCCTACCGCATGGTGGTCGCGACTCAGATCGACGGTCGCCCGCTCGCGCTCGGTGGACTTGGTCCACAGTGGGCGTTATACGACGCGGACACGGTAGCGGCGTTCAAGGACAAGCCGCTCAACGAACGCTTCGCGCTCTGCCCCTGGGGCCTTTATCACATCGATGTACAGGTGACGTAAGAGCAGCGGACCGCGCTGCGTTAAACGCTACGCGGTTATCTCCACGCGCCAGCCAGGTCAGTGAGTTAGACCCCGTGCGGCTGCGTCAGGCCGCGCGCCGTTTCGCCCGGGTGGGCTTTTCCGGCCACGCGCGCATCGCCGCTGCGGCCGTCGCCTCCAGGCTCTTGCGCGTCGCCCCGTCGCGGGACTGCATCGACATCCCTGCCAGCACTGTCGTATAGAACTCTGCCAGCGCCCCGGCATCGGTACCCGGCTCCAGCTCGCCGTCGGCGATGCCCATCGCGATGCGTTTTTTGATCAGCGCTTTCGACTCGGCACGGCGTTCCGCGAGGGCAGTCTGGATCGACTCCGCCGAGCAGTTGGTCGCGGCCATCATCAACATGCAGCCCCTGGGTTGCCCCGGCTTGGCCAGTTCGTCGACCGCATCACGCAGCACGCGTTCAATTGCACCACGCGCCGTGGGTTCTTCGCCGAACATGCAACCGCCGGCCGCGGAACCGCGGTGACAGCTTTCGTAGCGCTCGACCGCTTCGAGAAAAAGCTGCTCCTTGTCGCCGAAGGCCGCATACAGGCTGGGCGGGTTGATGCCCATCGCCGACGTGAGATCGGTCAGCGAGGTGGCTTCGTAACCCTGGCGCCAGAAAATTTCCATCGCCCGCTCCAACGCCTGGTCGCGATCGAACGACCGCGGGCGGCCTCGCGTCTTTACGGACTTGTCTCCATCGTTTTTCATAGTGATCAATACAGAATCACGTCTTTTATGTAGTGCTTGATACTAAATCGCTTGACACGGTTGCGCAAGGGCCGTTAGAGTCCGCCTTCAATTTGTAGCGGTCGATACATAACACAACCGTGCGGCCGCGGCGTCATGTTCCTGCTTGCCTTTCTTTTTGCCATGTTTCGATTTCGAGGACCCGTCGACATGAATTCCCTTGCCTCTCGTCGTCGCAGCCGGCTGCTGTTCGCCGGCACGGCGCTCGCCGCAGTTGTTGCCATCGCCGCAGGCGTTATCGGCCTGCGCACCTCCAGCGCCGAACCTGCTGCCGCGCCGGCCGCGCCTCAGGCCACCCCCGTGGCCGTCGCGACGATCGAACCCACCGACGTGAGCACATGGGACGAATTCTCGGGGCGCCTGGAGGCGGTCGAGCGCGTCGATGTCCGCTCTCGTGTCGCCGGCGCCGTGCAATCGGTGCACTTTCAAGAGGGCGCGCTGGTCAAGGCCGGTGATCTCCTGATCACCATCGATCCGGCCCCATACGCCGCCGAGGTCGACCGTGCCGATGCACAAGTGGTCGCGGCACAAGCTCGCGTCTCGCACGCCAACAGTGAACACGAGCGTTCATTGCGCTTGTGGAACGAACGCGCGATCGCGCAACGCGAAGTCGATGAGCGGCTCAACACCTTGCGCGAGGCCGAAGCAAACTTGCGCGGTGCGCTGGCAGCGCTGCAGGTGGCGCGTCTGAACCTGGGCTACACGCAGGTGCGCGCGCCGGTTGCAGGACGCGTCGGCAGGCTGGAAGTGACGGTCGGCAATCTTGTAGCGGCTGGTCCCGGAGCGCCGGTGCTCACCACGCTGGTCTCGATCAGCCCGATATATGCCAGCTTCGATGTCGACGAACAGGTCGTGGGTCGTGCTCTGAAGGACCTGCGCCGCGGCAGCGACGCCTCGGTGAGCACGCCGTCGCTACTGGCGCGCATTCCGGTGCAGATGGGTACGGCCGCCACGACGGACACGCCGTTTCAGGGTCATCTGCAACTGGTGGACAACCAGGTCGATGCCAAGAGCGGCACGGTACGCGTGCGTGCGGTGTTCGATAACAAGGACGGCAGTCTGCTGCCGGGGCAGTTTGCGCGGCTGCGCATGGGTCAGTCGCGCACCAGTGCAGCGCTGCTGGTCAACGAGCGCGCGGTGGGCACGGATCAGAGCAAGAAGTTCGTGCTGATCGTCGATGCCGACAACAAGGCGGCGTACCGCGAAGTGACCTTGGGAGCCTCGGTCAACGGACTGCGCATCGTGCGCGCGGGACTGGCGCCCGGCGAAAGAGTCGTGGTCAACGGCCTGCAGCGCGTCCGTCCAGGCGCACTGCTTGCGCCGCAGCTGGTGCCGATGGACGCCAAGATCGAACCCCAGGCGCGCCAGAGCACCGCGGCGCAGTCCTGAGCGCATACCGGAAGAGAAAGACGCCATGAATCTGCCGAAGTTCTTCATCGATCGTCCGATCTTTGCGGGCGTGCTGTCACTGCTGATCCTTGTCTCGGGTCTGCTCGCGATACGTGCGTTGCCGATCTCCGAGTATCCGGAGGTAGTGCCGCCATCGGTGGTGGTGCGCGCCCAGTACCCCGGCGCAAATCCCAAAGTAATCGCCGAAACCGTTGCCACGCCGCTCGAGGAGGCAATCAGCGGCGTCGAAGGCATGCTGTACATGAGCAGCCAGGCCACCACCGACGGGCTGATGACGCTCACCGTCACCTTCAAGCTCGGGACGGATCCGGATCACGCGCAACAGCTGGTGCAGAACCGCGTCGCGCAGGCCGAGCCGCGCCTGCCGGAGGAAGTGCGCCGCCTCGGCGTCACCACGGTGAAGAGCGCGGTCGACCTCACGATGGTGGTGCACCTCGTGTCGCCGAACGAGCGCTACGACATGACCTACCTGCGCAATTACGGCGTGCTCAACGTCAAGGACCGCCTGGCGCGCATCGAAGGCGTCGGCCAGATACTGATGTTTGGCAGCGGCGACTACTCGATGCGGGTCTGGCTCGACCCGCGCAAGGTTGCCGAGCGCAATCTCTCGGCGAACGACGTCGTCAGAGCCATCCGC
>DASQAE010000155.1:0-2451 GCA_035635915.1 Burkholderiaceae bacterium
GGTCGAGGGTGGTACCACTCCCGGCGTCCAGAACGGCACCGATTGTCGAGGTGCTGCTTTCGCACAAGACGGCCGGCTGCGGCGCACGTTCACTCAGGCCGTTACGTTGCGCAACCGTGTGATGTGAGGACACCGATGCAAAACAGACTCGTGGCAAACGCAGAGCGCGGCGTGGTGCTGCCGCTGGCCCTGGTGATGCTCGTGATGGTCACGTTGATCGCGGTGATCGCTCTGCGCAGCGTGACGAGCGAGGAGCGTATTTCTGCGAACCTGCGTGCCTCATCGGTTGCGTTCGAGCAAGCCGAGCTGTCGCTGCGCTTTTGCGAACAGATCGCCCTTGTGGGCGGCGCGCCGCTGAACGACGCGCGCATCGATTCGACCTCGACCGTGGGTCTCGCCTGGCGCGACCCCAACAACTGGAAGACGACAAACACCAAGCTGCAACAGCCGCCCCCGGCGCAGTACCAGTATTCCATGCGCCAGGTGAGTCCACCGGCCTGCCTGATCGAGGCCGTGCGAGCTCCGCTCGACCCGACCGTGGCGTCCACACGTGTCGACAACTCGGCCTACACCGTCACCGCGCGCGGTTTCGGCGACACCGGCGGCGGCTTCCGCACCACGGTGCAAACCCAGCTGCGGCCCCCACCGCTATAACCCGCTGCCGACAGGTGAAGACAATGAAATCACATAAAGATCGCCGGCCTGGTTTCCTGCATCGCCTTGTTGCAAGCGAGGTGGTGCTCGGCCTTTGTGTCGCTGCAACGCTGGCGCCGCCCATGGTGCGCGCCGCGCCGATCGCGCCTCCGGCGTCGCTCGTGCAAGTGCCGTTGTTCCTCCAGGGTCCGCCGGCGCCGAACGTCTTCATCACGCTCGACAACTCCGGCTCGATGGCGGAGGAGGTGCTGCCAGACCCTGATGACTCGACCGGGTTCCAGCGCTTGTTTCCGATCACGCTGCGGTCGCCATACGAGTCCTCCGGTGACGGCCAGCCCACCACCAACCTGAGTGGCGGAAACCTGAGGTTCGTGGGGTTCAGCCACCATATCAACGTCGCGCGCTTCCGCTCCGCGAATGTGAATCTCCTGTACTACGACCCGCGCACGCGTTATCTCCCTTGGAAGACGGCTGACGCCACGGGCCAGATGTTCTCGTATCCGAACGCGGGCAACGTCGCGCTCTTCAACCCGGTATTTCCGAGCCGCGGCGGCCTTGATCTCACGGCAAGCACGGTTACGCTCTCCGGCTACACCGTGCTCGAAAACGACCCCGCGGGAACCGACGGCAACGGCGCTTACACCGCGCGCTTCGACGCGACAAACGCGAACTCTGCACTCACTCCATTCGCGCTTTACTACAAGTTCGACCCGACGCTTTGCAACGCTACGGACCCTGCGCGAGATCTGACCTGCTACGTGCGCGTCGAGATCAAGCCCGGCGTCAGTAGTTACGCCATATCCGCCGGCAATCAGCGCGCCCAGGGCGAGCCGGGCTGCACCAAATCAACGCCCGACGGCGCCGCGACGTGCGACTACGCTTCCGAGTTTCAGAACTTTGCCAACTGGTTTCAGTACTACCGCGCGCGCACGCTGCTCGCGCGCGGCGCGATGAGCAATGCGGTCGCCGACCTGGGCCCTGGATTCCGCATCGGTTTCGGCCTGCTCAATGCAACCAACAACAGCACTGGTCCGGCGGATGGCTACTCATCGGTCGCCGTGCGGTTGGGTGTGCGCGATTTCACCGGCGCGAGTCGGAAGCCGTTCTACGACCTGTTGCAAAACCATGACGTCGGCAGCAGCACACCGTCTGGCCGCGCGCTGATGGAGGTCGGCAACTATTTCGATTGGAAAACCGGATCAGGCAACGCCAGTCCCACGGGTCCATGGTCGAATGATCCGGCAAGCGGCGCCACCGAGTTCGCGGCTTGCCGCCGCAGTTATCACATCTACACAACCGACGGCTACTGGAACGAGAACGCCGGCAACCTCTTCAACAACGGCAGCGGGCTCGCGGGACCTGCAAGGGATGCCGATACGACGATGTGGCCGCCGGCGGGGTCCGATCCGATCTGCCGCGACGGCGGTGTGCGCGCAGGGCAGTTCGGCAAGTGTCAAGGGGTCCAAGGCACTCTCACCGGAGGTTTTCGGTACGACCCGAGCGCCGCTGGGGCGACCAGCGGGCCCGCGTTCGATCAGTTCGGCAAAGCCGGCTCGAACAACCTGGGCAATCCGAACAACCGCCGCTTCGTCAGCAGCGAATCGCGGTCGCTCGCGGACATCGCGATGTATTTCTGGTATCGCGATCTGCAGCCTTCGATGCTGAACCTCATCGCGCCAAGCACGGCAGATCCGTCGTTCTGGCAGAACCTGACGACGATCACGGTGGCGCTTGGGCTCACCGGCACCAAGACCAGCCTGGGAGATACGTTCCTGACCGGGCTTGATGATGGCGCGA
>DASQAE010000156.1:0-7641 GCA_035635915.1 Burkholderiaceae bacterium
TTGCGGACTGGTCCGGGGGCACGCGGATTGCAACGTGCATGAAGGAATTCAACGTGAAATGGGCGCGCCGGGTGCTTGGGGGCAATCCCACGGTATTGCTGATGACCGACGGGCTCGAACATGGCGACCTGGAGCTGCTGGCAGCGCAGACTGAGCGGCTGGCCAAGTCGTGCCGCAGGCTGGTCTGGCTCAATCCGCTACTGCGCTACGACGCATTCGAACCCAAGGCGCGCGGCATCCGCGCAATGCTGCCGTACGTCGACGCGTTCCTGCCCGTGCACAACATCGAGAGCCTGGAACAGCTTGCGCGGACGCTGGTCGAACCTGCCCCGCGAGTGGGGCAACAGCTTCGCTGACGCAAGACACGAAGGAGAAAAAATGGAACTCAAGGGAGAACGGATGTTGCCGGCCGACCGCGACACGGCTTGGAAAGCGCTGAACGAGGTCGAGGTCCTGAAACGTTGCGTGCCCGGGTGCGAGAGCATCACGCCGATCGGTGAGAACGAGTACGAAGTGGTGATGACGGCCGCGATTGGCCCGGTGAAGTCGCGTTTCAAAGGGAAGATGCAGCTCGCCGACATCCAGCCTCCACGCGCTTACACGCTGAAGTTCGACGGCTCAGGCGGCGCTGCCGGTTTTGCGCGCGGCGAGGCCAAGGTCGAACTGATCGAGGTCTCGCCACAGCAGACGAAGTTGGTTTACGTCGCCAACGCGCAGGTCGGTGGCAAGTTGGCCCAGGTCGGCTCGCGCCTGATCGATGCCGCTTCCGGCGCGATGGCGGACAAGTTTTTCGAAGCTTTCGCCGCCCAGCTGGCTGGGCGCGTGTCGCCACTGATCGACGACGCGCAACTACCGCCTGCGCCGCCCCAGGCGACCATCGGTTTCTGGAGCCTGCTCAAAGCGTTCCTGAAACGGTTGTTCGGCGGGAAATGACGGCGTGGCAACGGCTGAGCCAATTACTTCGCTTCGGCCTGGAGCAGTAGCACATCGGAAACGTGCGGATCATTCTTGATCGAGTAGTCCTGCACGTTCTGCGCGCCTTGGATCGACCGGGCTTCCTCCAGGGTTACGTTACTGCCTGACGCTGCTTCAAACTGCGCCGTGGCAATTTCCGCCTGCACATTTTCCAGAGGCGCGACCTGTTCCTTGGCAATTCGACCCGACGCAAGTCCGCGCGCGATCAATCGCTGCTGCTCGGCGTTGCGCGTGCTGGCTACTTCCAGGCGTGTGCGGTCCATCGCGGTGGCGCGAGCGTGCGCGGGATGTTTTTCAGCCCAGGCGATGGCACCCGCAAGATCACGTTGTGCCTGCCGGAGTTGTTCGCGCTGTTCGTCGGTCGCATCCGCGAGCATTTGTGCCTGCATGCGATAGACGTCCGCAGCGCGCTGCTGGACCTGGGCAGCACGCAGCGGATCCATGCGCGAGGCGGCAAGGTCATCGCGAATACGCGCCTGCTGTCGCGCATTGCGCATCAACAAATCGTCGGTTGGATTGGCAAGTGCGCCGGTCGCGCAAGCGGCGGCTGCCGCTGTGAGAACCAGACGGGCAGTACAGATTTGGCTCCGTTTCATCGCAGTTCCTTTCCGGGTTGCTCGATAACCCCAAAGGTGTGACCGCGCGATTGGCGCCGGGTTTCGACGCCCGTAAGCCTTAATTAACCAGACTTAGCGGCTGGCGCTGAGCGATGAACCGTACCGGTAGACGAGCCAGCCGCCCACCAGGCCGCCAAGGTGCGCGAAATGGGCAACACCTTCCGCGGTACCCGTTACGCCGAGAAACAGTTCCAGCCCGGCATAGACAAAAACGAACGTGCGTGCCTGCATCGGTATGGGCGGGAACAGCAGCATGATGCGGCGCTTCGGAAACAGCATGCCAAAACACAGCAGCAGGCCGAATACGCCACCTGACGCACCGATCATCGGGCCGCCGGCATCGCCGATGATCGTGACCGCGATGATCTGCGCCAATGCGCCGGTAAGCACAGCAGCGAAATACGCGAACACCAGTCGCCGCGGGCCCCAGACCCGTTCCACATCGGCGCCGAACATCCACAGTGCGAACAGGTTCAATCCCAGGTGCAGCGCGCTGCCATGCAGGAAGCTGTAGGTGACGATCTGCCACGGTGCGGACACCAGCTGTTCGAGCGGCGCCCCCGGATCGATCCAGAGTGCAAAAGCCTCGATCAGGGCGGGATCGAACACGAGCTGGAGCAGATACCCCAGAACGATCGAGATGATGAGAAATCCGGTGGCCGCGGGCATCGGTGACTAGAAAACCGCGCCGCGGGCGTCGATCGGCCAAAGTGCTTCGACCACGCCCTTGCGCACCGCGACGATCCAGTCGTGCAAATTGACCGTCGGGTCGCAGTGGCTGGGAATCAAAAGTGCCTTGTCGCCGAGTTTGATGGCCGGGCCGTCGCCGATCCGGTGCAACACCGTGTGTTCATCGGAGACGTTCCACACCTGCCAGCCCGTGAATGTAGGCGCCGGCAGGCCGGAGTCGGTGGAGAAGGCCTTCAGGCCCGCGTCGAGCGTGGCGCGATCACCGCGCATGCTCATCACGCTGGCGAGCACGAACAATGCATGGTCGAATTTCGGCGCGCTGGCGTCGTGTTCGTTGCGTGCGTAGTCGGTGTCCATCAACAGGTAAGAGCCCGGCTGCACTTCGCCATAGACCTGGCTCGCCGCCTCATAGATGAACGTGCCCGTGCCGCCGCCGGTGATGATCTCGCACGGCAAATCGGCGGCGCGCAACGCGGTCCGCGCTTCGTTGGCTTTGCGCGCCGCAGCCTCGATCGCGGCACGCCGTTCCGGTACGCCGCGCCGGTGCTGCGCACTGCCCGCGTAGGCATGCAGCCCCATGAACGTAAAACGCGGGCATGCGACGATCGCGCGCGCCAGTTCGACCACTTCGGATGCGGTCGCCACGCCGCAGCGATTCTGTCCGACGTCGAGTTCGACATAAACGTCAAGCCGCGCCTCCTGCGCGACACACAACGTGCCGAGACGTTTCGTGACGCTCACGTCATCGACGCACACGCCCAGCCGCCCGTCGGGATAACGCCAGGCAAGTTGCGCCAGGCGGTGCAGCTTGCGCTCGCCTACGATCTCGTTGGTGATCAGGACGTTTTCAATGCCGCGCGCGAGGAACACCTCGGCTTCGCCGAGTTTCTGGCAGCAGATGCCGACGCTGCCGGCTGCGATCTGGCGGCGCGCGATCTCCGTGCACTTGTGGCTCTTGGCATGCGGGCGGACGCGGATGTTGTAGCTCGCCGCCGCCTCGCGCATGCGCTCGAGGTTGGCTTCGAAGCGGTCGAGATCGAGGATCAACGCTGGTGTGTCGACGTCCTGCAGTCGATCACCCGGCGCGGCGGGCATCCAGTTGGATCGCATGGGCGCGAAGTCTAATCGGTTGCGGGCAGACGGCCGCGAGCCGACCCTGCGGTCCGTACAATGCCGCGCCGCGCGAACGCGGACAACGACACGGGCCGGACGATGAGCATCAAGAGCGACAGGTGGATCCGCCGCATGGCGGCACAGGGCATGATCGAGCCGTTCGAGCCGGGCCAGGTGCGCGAACGCGATGGCGTGCGCATCGTGAGTTATGGCACGTCGAGCTACGGATACGACATCCGGTGTGCGGACGAATTCAAGATCTTCACCAATATCAATTCGACGATCGTCGATCCGAAGGCGTTCGATCCGAATTCGTTCGTCGACCTCAAAAACGACGTCTGCATCATCCCGCCCAACTCGTTCGCACTCGCGCGCACCGTCGAGTACTTCCGCATCCCGCGCAACGTGCTCACGATCTGCCTCGGCAAAAGCACTTATGCGCGTTGCGGAATTATCGTGAACGTAACTCCGCTGGAACCCGAGTGGGAAGGCCATGTCACGCTTGAGTTTTCCAACACGACGCCGTTGCCGGCAAAGATCTACGCCGGTGAGGGCTGCGCGCAGGTCATTTTCATCGAAAGCGACGAAGTGTGCGAAACCAGCTACCGCGACCGGGGTGGCAAGTACCAGGGGCAGAAGGGCGTGACGTTGCCGCGGACATGATGCAAGACTTCCCCGAGTAACCGGGCACTCGCCGCGCTTCTTGCGCGTTTCGGCTGCGCGGACAGACCTACAGTAAGGCGTCCGGTCGTGCACCCTTTGTGCGGCTGGTCGCCGCATGCCTGATGCCGACGCCCGCGCCAAAGTTGATCCGCTCGAACCGATGTTCGCCGCCTTGCGCGAGCACGGTGGGCTGCCTTCGGTCGGGCACGCGCTCGGTCGGCTCGCGCATCTGCTCGAGAGCGATAGCGAAGCCACGCACGAACTGGCCAATGCCATCCTGGCCGACGTATCGCTGACGCAGCGCCTGCTGCGCCTCGCCAACACGATCGTGTATCGAACCGGCCCGCAGCCGGTGACCACGGTGACGCGTGCCATCGTGCTGCTCGGGTTCAACCAGGTGCGTAACGTCACCATGTCGCTCGTACTGCTCGACGGCGTACTGGCAGGCGCCGATCCGGCATGCGTACGCGGCGAGTTCCACCAGGCTCTGCTTGCCGGATGCCTCGCGCGCGAGCTGCTCGCTTCGATCGACGCAGAGGAGGCGGAAGAAGCGGGCATCGCGGCGATGTTTCGCAACGTGGGCCGTTTGCTCGTCGCTGTTTTTGCTCCCGAGCGCCTGGCGAAGGTACGGCAGCGAGCGGAGACCGAGCAGATCAGCGAGTCGACCGCGGCCAAGCGCGAGCTCGGCCGCAGCTTCGATGAGCTGACCGAAAATATGCTGCGCGAATGGAACCTGCCGGACCGCATCACCGCGGCAGTGATGGCACTGCCGCCGCGCATCGATGCGCCACGCACGTCCGCCGAACGGATACGGGTGGCGGCGCAGTTTGCCGATGCGGTCGCTGCGGCGCTTGCTGAGCCGAACGCCCAACACGCATTGACGCAGGCGCTTGAGCGTTTTGCTCCGGCGTTTGCGCCCGATCGCGCCCAGCTGGAGCGGATGCTGGAAGCGGCCAGTGAGCGCACGCGCGAATTCGAGGAGGCTTGTGGACTCGGTCCCGCCGACTCGCCGCTGGCGCGTCTGCTGGAGGCGCTGCCGCGCGAAACCCAACTTACGGCGCCGGTGGTCGAACCAAGTGCGCAGCGTGATGCGTTGGGCCGGCCGCAGAACACGCAACAGATCCTGCTGGCTGGGCTTGCCGATGCCTCCGACAGCCTGGCCCGCGGCGCTGGCCTGAATGGCGTGATACGGGTCGTGCTCGAAGCGATCTATTCCGGTCTTGGATTTGCGCGCACCGCGTTTGTCATGCGCGATCCCGCCAGCGGCTTGTTTCGTACTCGAGCGGCTTTTGGCGATCCGCGTCCGGCTTTTTCGTTTCCTTCTACCGGCGCGAGCCATCTGTTCGTCGCAGCCCTGGCACATGCGACCGATCTGCATATCGCCGACGTTTCGACCGAAAAAGTGCGTGCCGCATTGCCGCCCTGGTTCGAGCGCGACTTTGCCATGGCGAAAAGTTTTGTCCTGCTGCCGCTTGCGGTGAGCGGACATGCGGTAGGCTTTTTTTATGCGGATCGCCCGGTGGTTGATCCGCACGGCCTGACCCCGGAGGAGCTGAACCTGGTGCGCGCGTTGCGCAACCAGGTGGTCCTGGCGATGCGTTCGCGCTAGGCGCGCGCAAGTTTCATCTCCCGTTCATCCACAGCGCCGCGCGCACGCTGCATAATCCGCGCCTTCCTTTGCGGCCGCTGCACGCATGCTGACGCGCTTCCGGTTTCCGATCGTCATCATCGACGAAGACTTCCGCTCCGAGAACACGAGCGGCCTGGGCATCCGTGCCCTCGCCAAGGCGATCGAGGCCGAGGGCGTTGAGGTGCTGGGTGTCACCAGCTACGGCGACCTGTCGAGCTTCGCGCAGCAGCAAAGCCGCGCCTCGGCGTTCATTCTCTCGATCGACGACGAGGAATTCACCGACGACGCCCACGCTGGCGCCGCGGTGGCCGGGCTGAAGAAGTTCGTGGAGGAGATCCGCTGGCGTAACGCCGAGATCCCGATCTTCCTGCACGGCGAAACGCGCACGTCGCGCCATTTGCCGAACGAGGTGCTGCGCGAGTTGCACGGCTTCATCCACATGTTCGAGGACACGCCCGAATTCGTCGCGCGCTACATCGTGCGTGAGGCTCGGGCCTATCTGGACAGCCTTGCGCCGCCATTTTTCCGCGCGCTGACGCACTACGCGCAGGACAGCTCGTACTCATGGCACTGCCCAGGCCACTCGGGCGGCGTGGCGTTCCTGAAAAGCCCGGTCGGGCAGATGTTTCACCAGTTCTTCGGCGAAAACCTGTTGCGCGCCGACGTCTGCAACGCCGTGGAGGAGCTCGGCCAGCTGCTCGACCACACCGGTCCCGTTGCAGCCAGCGAGCGCAATGCTGCGCGCATCTTCGGCTGCGACCATCTCTATTTCGTCACCAACGGCACCTCGACCGCCAACAAGATCGTCTGGCACTACATGGTCGCGCCCGGCGACGTGGTGGTGGTCGATCGCAACTGCCACAAGTCGATCCTGCACGCGATCACGATGACCGGCGCGATCCCCGTGTTCCTGATGCCGACGCGCAATCACTACGGCATCATCGGGCCGATTCCGCTCGAAGAGTTCCGCCCCGAGTCGATCATGCGCAAGGTGCGCCACCATCCGCTGGTCGGCGGCGAGCCGCGCAAGCCGCGGGTGCTGACCATCACCCAGAGCACGTACGACGGCGTGCTCTACAACGTCGAGCAGATCAAGGCGCTGCTCGACGGCAAGGTCGATACGCTGCACTTCGACGAGGCGTGGCTGCCGCACGCAGCGTTTCACACTTTCTATCGTGACATGCACGCGATCGGCGGTGCCACTCCGCGCCCGCGCACCAAGTCGTCGATGATGTTTGCCACCCAGTCGACGCACAAGATGCTGGCGGGCCTTTCACAGGCGTCGCAGATCCTGGTGCAGGATTCCGAAAAGGAAGTGCTCGACGGCTTCCAGTTCAACGAGGCGTATCACATGCACGTCTCGACGTCGCCGCAGTACGCCATCATCGCAAGCTGCGACGTAGCCGCGGCGATGATGGAACCGCCGGGCGGCCCCGCACTGGTCGAGGAGTCGATCGCCGAGGCGCTTGATTTCCGCCGCGCCATGCGCAAGGTCGACGCCGACTTCGGCGATTCGTGGTGGTTCAAGGTCTGGGGACCTGAGCATCTCGCCGCCGAAGGCATCGGCACGCGCGAGGACTGGATGCTCAAGTCGGACGACCGCTGGCACGGCTTCGAGCGCCTCGCGCCCGGTTTCAACATGCTGGATCCCATCAAGGCGACGGTGATTACGCCGGGCCTCGATGTCGATGGGCTGTTCGCCGACCCCGGCATCCCGGCGGCGATCGTCACCAAGTACCTGGCCGAGCACGGCATCATCGTCGAGAAGACCGGGCTGTATTCGTTCTTCATCATGTTCACCATCGGCATCACCAAGGGCCGCTGGAACACGATGGTCACCGAGCTGCAGCAGTTCAAGGACGACTACGACAAGAACGAGCCGCTCTGGCGCGTGATGCCGGAGTTCGTGCGTGCGCGCCCGCAGTACGAGAGGATGGGTCTGCGCGAGCTGTG
>DASQAE010000157.1:0-3894 GCA_035635915.1 Burkholderiaceae bacterium
CGCCGCGTCGACTTGGGGTTACTGGTCTCGGATTCGGCCACGTCGTCGGCTTCACGACCCCGGCGAAAGCGCCGGGCCACCTTGGATGTTTGCTCCGCCGCACGGAATGCACGCCGGCCCCGCTACGGGAAGCCCGCGCGGAAGAAGATAAATGCGCCGCGATCGAGCAACCATTGAACCCCCCGCGGCGAGAATACTCCAGCGATTGCGCGCACGCGCTGCTGCGCGCGCGAGCTAGTCCAGGTAGTTGAACAGGGACAGCTTGGAGATGGCCGAGTAGCTCTGGATCGCTGCCTGGAAGGTCGTTTGGCGGCGCGACAACTCGCTGGTTGCCTGAGCGAGATCCAGGTCTTCCACCGTCGACAGGCGGGATCGGTACTGCAGCTGCCGGTCGTCGTTGAGCTTGGAATAACCATCCAGCTCCGACAGCGCCGAACCGTATTCGGCGCGCTTGAGCGACAGGTGATCGAGCACCTGCTCGGTCGATGCGTTAAGGCCGCTCAAGGCGGTTTGCAGCTGCGCTTTGTCGGCGTCGGTCGTCACGCCCTTGGAAAGAAGCTGTACTGCCGCCGCGACCGTATCGAAGATCGACTGGTAGCCCGCGGGGGCGACCTGAAACGTGTCGCCGTTGGCGGGGCTGCCGCTGATCTTTACGTGCTGGCCGTCGAAATTGATGCCGGCCGGCGCGGTGTACGTACCGCTTGCCACTACTGCGCTGTCGGACGCGCGCACCGCCTGGTAGCTGGTGACACCGCCGGCGACGGAAAACCCAATCGTGTAGCTCGATCCGGTGAGCAATGCCGGATTGGTCACGTCACCGGGATCGATGACGCCGGAACCGGTATTGCTGGCAGCCGCCGCGGTTGTGAACGTGCCGTTGCCCGGCCGCAGTTTGAGGAACAGGTCGTCGCCGCCCTGCTTCACCTGCTGCAAGCGGTTGCTCGAGACCTCGAGTCGCAGCAGCGTGTCATCGCCGTTGAACGAAACCGCGAGCCCGGACTGGCTGAAGGGCGCGGTCGCCTCGCGGCTTCCTGCAAAGAGGTAACCGCCGGCGCCATCGGTGCTGTTCGCCAGACCGACCATCTGGCCGAGGATGCCCTTCAGGTCGGTCGCGAGCGCAAGACGCTCTGCATTCGAATAGGTGCCGTTGCCGGCCGCGATCAGTTTTTCCTTGATCGTCTGCGCCGTGTCGACGAATGTGCCGAGCGTGGATTCCGCCAGATTGAGCAGATAGCTGGCGCGACCCTGGTTGTTCTTGAACTGATCGAATTGCGATAACGCAGTACGCATGCCGGCCGCATCGGCAGCGCCGACCGGATCGTCGGCCGGGGTGTTGATGCGCTTGCCGGAAGAAATCTGCGTTTGCGTGTCGAGCACATCGCGCTGGCGCTGCATCATCGACAGTTCACCGCTGCTGTAGAAAGCGTAAGTCGAGACGCGCATCATTTTGCCGACCTCACCGCAGGATGCCGAGCACTTCGTCGAAGATGGCGCGCGCGGTGGCAATCACCTTGGCGGCCGCCTGGTACTGCTGCTGAAACTGGATCAGGCGCGATGCTTCCTCATCCAGATTGACGCCGGAGACCGAACTTTCCGAGTTCAATGCGTCCTGCAGGATCGCGTCCTGCGCCTTGCCGTAGCTCTGCGCGTTCTGCGTTTCGGCTCCGACGCGTGCAACCACCGCTGCGAACGCGCCGCCCAGCTGACCGCCACCAATCAGGCCACGGGTTTGCAGCCCAGCGAGCGCAAGTGCGTTGCGGTTGTCGCCGATACCACCGACGTTGGCCGCGATATTGACCTTGTCACCCGCGGCCGGCGTGCCATGCACGCTGAGCTGCCAGCCGTTGAACAGGATCGGCTGGCCGGATGTATAGGTCTGGCCGGTAAGCGTCGTCACACCATCGCTGATGTCGTAGGTGGTGGCGCCGGTAAACGTGATCGTGGTGGCATTCGACAACGCCGCATTGCGCGTCGGCCCGACGACGTCGAGCGCATCGATGCCGAGCGAGCCGGTATTGCCGGAAGGCATCGAAGCGCGCACCGGGCTTGCAGCGGCGATCTCATTGGTCTGCGTAACCGCCATCGCCAGGCTGCGCGCGGCACCGCGCACCGCCTGCACCATGAACGTATCGCCGTTGGCGGGGGGTGTGCCCGACAACGTGATCGCGAGTCCATCCTGGTTGAAGCTCGGCGTCGCCGAGGTCCAACTGGCGTTGTCCGACACGCGCGTCAACGTGTATGTACCGCCGGCGTAGTCGACCCGGTAATCGCTCGCCTGGAGCTGGGTGGTGTCGACAAAACTGGCGCTGATTGCCGTCGCTGCATTGCCGTTGGTCGTCGCCGGGAATGCGACCGGTTGCAGCGGTTTGAAGAAATCGCCGCCCGGATTGCCGTTGCGATCGTTGCCGAGCCGGTGCTGGATGTTGAACTGATCGCTCATCGCGACAGCGAGGCGACCCAGTTCGTTTTCGACTGCCGGCAGATCGTGCAGGCGAAACTGCAACAAGCCGCCGATCTTGCCGCCGCCGATCAACTCGGGTGCGATCACCGACAAGGCGCCGTTGTCCTGGATGCCGATCTGCAGTGCCTGCGGGTCGGAGGGATCGACTTGGGTCGCGAGCTTCATTGCGCGACCGCCCACCACCAACGACTGGCCCGTGCCGACGAACAGGTTGACCGATCCGTCACTCTGTTCGACCGAAGTGACGCGCACCGACTCGTTCAGACTGCGGATTGCAGCGTCGCGCTGATCGAGCAGATCGTTCGGCTCGTGCCCCGAGCCGCGCGCCAGCGCGATCCGGTCGTTGAGCGTGGCGATCTGGCCGGCGTAACGATTGACCGCGTCGACCTGGAGCCGGATCTGCGTATCGGTGTTGTTGCGAAATTCCTGCAGGCGCGACCCGGTGTCCGCGAAACGCGTGACGAGCTGGTTGGCCGCCGAGAGCAGCGCCTGGCGTGCTGCAGGATCGGCGGGCGCCTGCGACAGGCTCTGCACCTGGCGGAAGAAAGAATCGATCGCCGATCCGAGGCCGGTTTCGGCGTCAGCAAACAGGTTGTCCACCTGCGCCAGCTGCGAAGCGCGTGCGTCGGATGCCGACGCGGCCGCCTGGGCGCTGTTTGCGGCGCGGTTCAAGAACGCGTCGTAGGCGCGGCGCACATCGGATACGGCAACACCCTGGCCGAGATAGTTGCCGCCGATCATGGCGCCGACCTGCGCCGAGAGCACGATCGTCTGGCGCGAATAGCCGGGCGTGCTCGCGTTGGCGACGTTATTGCCCGCCGTACGCAGCGCGGTATACGCGGCGCTCAGAGCGCTGGTGCCGATGGAAAAGATGCCGCTGGACATGCGTAGGTACTTCCTTGATCCCTATTTCGGCAACCCGGCTCGTTTCTTCAGCCCCTGTTTAGGCGATCGCACGGTGCTTGTGTTCGTGCGGTTGGCGGTGCGGCGCGCCTTGGCCTCATCACTGCGCGTCGCTTCGAGCGGCGCCTCTTCGGTGATGAACCTTGCGTAGACGTTCATCTGCTGCTGCTTCATTCGATCCTCGATCAAACCTTGTTCGCCGGTAACCCGGTTCCGGCACGCACGTTGGTCAGCGAGTCGATGACTCGTGCGAGCTTCGAGCCGTAGTCGGGATCGGTCGCATAACCGGCACGCGCCAACCCGTTGGCGAATCCGCTGCCGTTTGTGCCTGCCCGTCCGGACTCGACCACTTCCGCATAACGCTTGTTGCCCGCAATCAGTTGAGCCCAATCGCGAAATGCTTCCGAGTAATTGTTGTAAGCGCGGAATTTCTCGACCGCCTTTTTTCCCACGCCGTTGTCGTATTCGGTCGTCACCGCATCGACCGTCCTGCCCGTCCAACCAGAGCCTGCCTTGATGCCGAACAGGTT
>DASQAE010000158.1:0-8103 GCA_035635915.1 Burkholderiaceae bacterium
GTGTGAGCACCGGACGGGCGGGCAAGGCAATGTTCTGGCGCTGCAGTTGCGACTCGGCGACCCGCAGACGCGATTGCAGCTCATTGCTGGTGATGACTTCGTCGTTCACCACGGCGACGATACGATCGACGAGGCGTCCCGCCGCCGCCGGATTTTTCTCCACCGCGCGCTGTGGCGTCTCGGCAGGAGGCGGCGCCGGAGTCGATGGCTGAGTCGTTGGTGCCGATGGCTGCGGCGCAGGTGGCGCCGGCTGCGGCGTTGGCGTATCCGCGGTCTGGGCCAGCGCCGCAGTCGTGGCGAGGATGCTCAAGATCAAACACAACGCACGCGCTGAGCGCGTGAAAAAAGTCTCCCTCTTCATGCCTTACTCGTAATAGTCGTAGCGCCCCGGTTCGCGCGGGGGCGGGTTGATCACTTGGTAGCCCGGGATACTACGCCGCAGCTGTTCGACCGGACTCGTGCCGACGCTCGCAAGACCGTTCAGCTCGAGCTGTATGAAAACGCTCGTGGTCGCGGTCTGGGTCGCCGTTGCAAAGCGCTGGGCAGCAAAGCGCACCAGCCAGCAATCGGCCTTGTACTCGAAGCCGGCCAGCGTTTCGATCCAGCGGCTGTCGCGGAACGAATAGTTGGCGCGCCCTACACCGTACACGCGACGCGTCAATGGCCATTGCCCGGCAACGTCGATCTGTTCGATGTCGTCGATCTTGTAGCGATACGAAACGCTCAACACGGATGCCGGCGCCGGCTGCCAGCGCAAACCCAGCGATGAACGGACGATCTGGTTTTGCTGCGTCGAATGTTCAAACGCGATATCGGTGATCCAGTGGCGCGCGATCGTGCCGGAAAGTGCGAACAGAATGTCCGACTTGGTGTCCGTACGCGGTGCGTCGGTGGGCGCAAGCGTGACGCGCTGGCTGGAGAAGTAATACCGCTGCCCCACCGCAACCCGGAGGCGTTCACCGCCATTGACCGGATCGAACACGCGTCCGACCAGCGCGGCCGTGAGCTGGTTCGCCTCGCCGATGCGATCGTTGCCTGAATAGATATTCTCGGTGAAGAGTTGTGCGAAGTTGAAGTCGGCGAGCGCGCTGTCGAAGTTCGGCAGCGCGGACTGATCGCGAAACGGAACGTAGGCGTAAAAAAGGCGCGGCTCAAGCGTTTGCACGCTTGGTTCGCCAAAAAAAACTCGCCCTTCGCGCTCGAAGATGAGCCCGGTGTCGAGCGAATACATCGGCAGGCTGCGCGTCGGTCGGGGAGCGGCCGGATGCAGGGCAGGATCGAGCGAGTAGCTCGTGTAGTGCAATTGCGCCTTGGGGATGATGAACCATCCCGGCGCGAGCAGCGGATACGAGAGGGTCGGATTGACGATCACGCGCGAACCTTCCTCCAGGGTCGGATGGCTGAAGCGCGTGGCTTCGAAATTCATGGCAGGGTCGAACCCATGCCAGTCGTAACGCATCGAGCCCAGCGTGAGCTGAGGGACCCGCTCGTAAGGCTTGACGATCGGTGCCAGCGGGTCCTGCAGCGTCTGGTTCTTCGAAACCCGCAATGCGCTGGTAAAGAACGGCCGGTTGTAGCCAACGAAGGCCTCTTGCGGTAGAACCGCCTGCGCCGCACTGACAATCGTGCGACCGAAGTCGACGAAGAACCGGTCATCGGAGACGCGGTTGTAGTTGATGCCGGCGCTGACGCCCCCGTTTGCGTATTCATTCTGAATCGAGATGCTGTCGCGCCGTTCGCCGGTCGGTATGTCATTGGGGATGATGTCGTAACCGATTCGGCCCCGGGTGGTCGGCTCGAGATAACGAAATTCGTTTTGCAGCAGCACGCCGCGCCGGGTCATCACGCGCGGCGCGATCGTGAAGTCGCGGTTCGGAGCGATGTCCCAGTAGAACGGCACCGTGACTTCCGTTCCCAGCGTGGAATTGATCGCAAGACCCGGCGTCAGGAGGCCGCTGCGCCGTCGATCACCGAGCGGAAACTGGAAGTACGGCGATGCGAAGATCGGCACACCTTGAAAATAGATGCGCGCGCCGCGCGCCACGGCCAGTTCCTCGCCGCGATCGATCTCGAGTTCATTTGCCTTGACCCACCAGGCGTTATCGCCCGGGCCGCAGCTGGTATAGGTCGCATCCTTGGCAAGCAGGCGCTCGCGACCGAGGAACTCGATCAGGCTGGACGTGCCGCGACCCTGGCGCGGAGCGTAGGAGAAATCGGCGTTCGGCATGGTGCCGGTCAGCGCGTCGACTTTCAGTCGCAGCGACGGGCCAGCGAATGTCGCCCCGTCCTGGAACAAGCGTGCATTGCCGTCGATGCGCGCCTGATCGGTCGCCACCGTGTACTCGATGTGATCGCCGCGGACCACCGTACCCTCGCGGCGCAGTTCGGCCTTGCCATCGAGGCGCACCGTCTCTTCCATTTCGCCGCTGACACGATCGGCGCGGACATACGCCGGCGTTTCGATTTTTCCCGGGGGCCGGCCGCCGCCGAGCTTGCGCTCGATGCGCAAGGATGGACGCAACGTCGGATCGGATTCAGGCGGCGCCTGCGCAAACGCCGCTGCGCAGACCAAGGTGCCGGCCACTGAGGCAAGCCGCGTCGACACACGCGCAAACGTTCGAGGCCATCGAGGCAATGGGCGCAACGACAAGGCTTGTTATGGCGCGTGTAAAAATTGATCGTGAGCGTGGCACGCACGGGCAGTGCGAAGCCGCGTGGCATTATAGGGACGGCCCTTGTGAATTCCGCGCGCTGATGGCTGCTTAGTTCGGCCTGCATAGTTCGGCCTGCGCGCAAAAGTAACGCCGCTGGTGTGTTCGATGGCTGATACTTTCCTGACTGCCGGCGCCGATCTGCGCGTGCAGGCGTTGTCCCTCTGGCTGCAGACGCAGCCTCCCGCGTGGGGTATCGACGTCGCGTCGTTGCGCCCAGCGTCGGCCGATGCAAGCTTTCGGCGGTACTTTCGCGTCGATGCGCCGGGATACCCGGGCGGTACCCTGATCGTCATGGATGCGCCGCCTGAAAAAGAGGACACGCAGCCGTTCATCCATGTCGCCGATCTGCTTGCTCAAGCCGGGCTCAACGCACCTGCGATCGTTGCGCGCGACGTAGCGCAGGGCTTTTTGCTCCTTTCCGACCTTGGCCCCGTTACTTATCTCTCGGCTCTGAATCCAGCCAACGCGGATGCCCTGTTTGCGGACGCGATCGCCGCCCTTGTGAAATGGCAACTCGCGAGCCGCCCCGGCGTGCTGCCCGCTTATGACGAGCCGTTGCTTCGGCGTGAAGTTCAGCTGTTCCCCGACTGGTATGTCGCGCGCCATCTGCAACACACGCTGACGGATGCCGACCAGCAGACGCTCGCGCAGCAGGTAGGCCTCATCATGGAGGCATGCCTCGCGCAACCGGCGGTCTACGTGCACCGCGACTACATGCCACGCAACCTGATGGTGGCAACGCCCAATCCCGGCATCCTGGACTTCCAGGATGCGGTTTTTGGACCTATCACCTATGACATCGCTTCGCTGATGCGCGACGCGTTCATAAGCTGGGACGAGGAAAGGGTACTGGACTGGACTGTCCGCTACTGGCAGGCGGCGCAGGCGGCAGGTCTGCCAGTCGGACCGGATTTCGGCGATTTTTATCGCGCCTTCGAGTGGATGGGACTGCAACGACACCTTAAAGTGCTGGGGATCTTTGCGCGCATCCAGTATCGCGACGGCAAGCCGCATTACCTTGGCGACACCCCGCGCTTCGTGCGTTATGTACGCGGCGTGACGCAGCGCTACGGCGCGCTCTTGCCGCTCGCACGCTTGTTCGACCGGCTCGAGGGTGTTGCGGTACGCGTGGGGTATACGTTCTGAGTGTCGAACCTGATGATCTTCCGCGCTCACCCCTCTCCCCCGCCCCTCTCCCGCAAGGGGCGAGGGGAGGTTTGTGCAGCCAATGGTCGTCGACCATTGGCTGAGGACTCGAAGTGAAAGCCTTGATCTTTGCAGCCGGCCGCGGCGAGCGCATGCGGCCATTGTCCGACCAGACCGCAAAACCATTGCTGTACGCGGGCGGCAAGCGTCTGATCGAATGGCAGATCGAAGCATTGGCGCGAGCCGGCATCCATGAGCTCGTGATCAATCTCGCGCACCTGGCAGATAGATTCGAGCCGGAGCTGGGAGATGGCCTGCACTATGGGGTGCAGATCCAATATTCGCGCGAGGGTACGAATGCAGACGAGGCGCTCGAAACGCTGGGCGGCATCGTCAATGCGCTGCCGCTGCTCGGTCCAGGTCCGTTCGTTGCCTTGAGCGGCGATATCGTCACCGACTACGACTACCGGCACCTGCAAGCGCATGCGCAGGCGATTGCGCTCGGCGCGGCCGACGCGCACCTGGTGCTGGTGGAGAACCGACCCTTTCATCCGGGCGGCGACATGGGCCTGGTCGACGGTCGAATCGCACGTTCTCTGCCGTGGCTCACATACGCCAACATCGCGGTTCTGTCGCCACGCCTGTTTGCCGCAGAAGCGCCCGGCAAGAAAAAACTCTTCCCGTGGTTGTACATGTTTGCCGACAGCGGGCGCGTTACGGGTGAGAAACATCGGGGGCGGTGGTTCAACGTCGGCACGCCCGCCGATCTGGAGGCGCTCGACCTCGAATTGCGGCAGCGGCCCCCGACCTTACCCACTGCTTAAGATGCGGCGGCCTGAAGCTGCAACGCGGGTGAATCGATGAGTTCCGAAATCTATCGCGCGCGGCGCAAGCGCGTGCTCGAAGCGATGGCGGCCCATGGTGGCGGGGTGGCGATTCAGCCTACTGCTCCGGGACGTTTGCGCAATCGCGACAGCGAGTACCCGTTTCGCTTCGACAGCCACTTTTTTTATCTCAGCGGCTTCACGGAACCGGAAAGCGTCCTTGCGCTGGTGGCGCATGGCGGTGAAGGCCGGTCGATTCTGTTCTGCAGGGATAAGAATGACGAGCGCGAGATCTGGGAGGGTCACCGCCACGGTCCCGACGCGGCGCGCGAGTTGCTTGGTTTCGACGCCGCATTCCCGATCGATCAGCTCGACGAAGAGATGCCAAAGCTGATCGCCGACAGCCCAACGCTTTTTTATCCCCTGGGGTCGGACACCAATCTCGATGGCCAGGTGCAGCGCTGGTTGGCCACGGTGCGCGCGGCAGCGCGCACCGGGCTGCGGGCGCCGGCACAGGCGGTCGACTTGCACGCCATCGTCGACGAGATGCGGCTCGTCAAAGACCCCAGCGAGATCGCCACGATGCGCCGTGCCGGCGAAATTTCTGCGGGCGCGCATGTACGCGCAATGAAAGCATGCCGCCCGGGCTTGCGCGAATATCACCTCGAAGCCGAGTTGCTGCACGAGTTCCGCAGCCGCGGCGCGCAGGCGCCCGCGTACAACGCGATCGTCGCCGCGGGGGCCAATGCGTGTGTACTGCACTATCGCGCCGGCGATGTGGAACTGCGCAGTGGCGAGTTGTGTCTGATCGACGCAGGTTGCGAGCTCGACGGGTACGCGGCCGATGTGACGCGCACCTTTCCGGTCGGTGGACGGTTCACTGCCCCGCAAAGCGCTGTGTACGAGATCGTGCTGGCCGCGCAGCAGGCCGCGTTCGCGCAAGTGCGTCCTGGCAACGGTTTCGACGCGCCCCATGATGCGGCCGTCGGTGTGCTCGCGCAGGGCTTGCTCGATCTTGGACTTCTCACCGGCTCGCTTGACGGCGTGCTCGAGTCAGGAGCGTATCGCCAGTTCTACATGCATCGAACCGGACATTGGCTGGGACTCGATGTGCACGACGTCGGCGACTACCGCGCTCCCGCAGCCGCGACCACGAGCGGCAGCGAGCGCCCATGGCGTGCGCTCGCCTCGGGCATGGTGCTGACGGTCGAACCGGGGCTGTACTTGCGTCCCGCGGCCAATGTGCCGCCGCAGTTTCACAACATCGGTGTGCGTATCGAAGACGACGTGCTCGTCACTGCCGACGGTCGCGCGGTGTTGACTGCCGCGGCACCAACTGCCCCGGCCGACATCGAGACCCTCATGCGCAGTTGATCGCGATGAGCCGCGCCGCCCCGATCGCAATCCTGGGTGGAGGTCCCACCGGCCTGACTTGCGCACTGATGCTCGCGCGCAGCGGTCGAACGAGCGTGGTATTCGACGCGCAAGCGGCCGGGGCAGCGCACGCGGATCGTCGTCTGCTCGCCCTCGGGCGTGGGTCCTGGCAAATCGTGCAGCCGCTGCTCGCCACGCTGCCGCCACGTGCGCCGATTACGGATGTTTTTGTGAGTTCGGCCGGCGAATTCGGCGCAACGCATATTGGCGCGCGCGATTTTGATGGTGAGGAACTGGGCGCGACCGTGTTCTTCGGCGACCTGGTTGCGGCACTCGAGCAGGCAGCTGGCGCGTCAGCCGCGATTGAACAGCGGCGGCCCCAGCGTGTCGTGGACGTGCAGCAGGCACCGGATCGAGTGCGCGTGTTTTGCGGCGACAGCGAGCCGTTTGAAGCGGCACTGGCTATCCACGCCGAAGGCTGGGCCGCGTTGCCCGGAGCAGACGAGCGGGCGGACGACGTTTCTGCACCGGTGGCACTCGTGGGTGATGTAACGCTGGCCGGCCCTGCAGCGGGTGCGGCGTTCGAGCGCTTCACGCGCGACGGTCCGCTCGCGCTTTTGCCGCGTCCAGGAACACCGTCGTTGCGCTCGCTCGTGTGGTGCATGGCGCCCGCTGCGGCCGAGCGGCGCGAGGCGCTGTCTGCCGACGCCTTGCGTCAGGAGCTGCAACAAGCAATCGGTGCTCGCATCGGCAAGATCACGTCCATCGGCGCGCTGCATCGCCATCGCCTGCACGAGCGTGTGCGCGCAGAGGTGCAAGCGCACCGATGCGTGGCGATCGGCAACGCGGCACAAACCCTGCATCCGGTGGCGGGGCAGGGTTTTAACCTCGCGCTGCGCGATTGCGCCTCGTTGCTCGATTGCCTGGTCGCGCACGCGGACGACGTTGCGGGTGCTTTTGCCGACTATGCGCGCCGCCGCCGCGCCGATCGGACTACGATCGCCGCCGTTACCCACTGGTTGCCGCAGCTTTTTACAACTCGCTTCGTACCGATCGCCGCTGCGCGCGCGTTGGGACTCACTGCGCTCGATCTCATACCGCCTCTGCGCAACGAGCTGGCACATTTGTTGATGTTTGGCGTGCGCTGATAGCACATCAGTAACGCACGTGATGCGTCAAATAGCGTCACGTGCTTGCAGGAGCACAACACCAAAATTTTTTCCGCGATGAGCGCGTTGCACGCGTTGCGCGAGGGCTAAAATGCGCGCCCTTCCCGATCTTCCCCTCGTCCTCCAATGCACGCTGGCCCGCGCGTGGGCGCATTTGCTTTGCCGAACCGAGTTTTTGCGGCACCCATGGCGGGCGTCACCGATCGGCCGTTCCGCAGGCTGTGCCGCAGGCTCGGGGCTGGGCATCTCGTCTCGGAGATGGCGGCGTCGAACCCGCAACTTTGGGCCAGCGAGAAAACCATGCGGCGCCTGAATCACGACGGCGAACCCGGCCCCGTGACGGTGCAACTGGCCGGCTCGGATCCGCAGATGCTGGCGCAGGCGGCACGCTTCAATGTCGAGCGCGGCGCGCAGATCATCGACATCAACATGGGGTGCCCGGCGAAGAAGGTATGCAACGTCGCCTGTGGTTCGGCGCTGCTGAAGGACGAGGGCCTTGTGGAAAGCATCCTCGCCACAGTGGTGCAGGCGGTCGACGTGCCGGTCACGCTGAAGTACCGCACCGGTTGGGATAACAACCACCGCAATGCACTCGCGGTCGCGCGCCGCGCGCGTGACGCGGGAATCGCCATGCTCACGTTGCACGGACGCACGCGCGCTTGCGGTTTTCGCGGTGCGGCCGAATACGAAACCATCCGTGCGGTCAAGGCATCGGTCGATATCCCGGTGGTAGCTAACGGCGACATCGACACGCCCGAGAAGGCACTCGGCGTGCTCGCTTTTACCGGCGCCGACGCCGTGATGATCGGCCGCGCAGCGCAGGGACGGCCATGGATCTTTCGTGAAATCGATCTTTACCTTCGCACCGGGTGCGAG
>DASQAE010000159.1:0-3849 GCA_035635915.1 Burkholderiaceae bacterium
CAGCGAGATCTCCATGCGCAACCAGTACCGCGCATGGGCGCGCTACATGATCGCAACGATGGCTTCGCCCATAACCTTCGAATGACGCCCACGAACCAGGCGCTGATCGATTTCGTGGTGCGCGAGGCGCGCCTGCTCGACGACAGGCGTTACGACGAGTGGAATGCGCTTTTCACTGGCGATGGCATCTACTGGGTCCCGCTGGTGCCCGATCAGCCGGAAGGCGGCCAGCACAACTCGCATCTTTACGAGGACAACCTGCTGCGCACATTGCGCATCGAGCGTCTCAAGAGTCCGCGTGCGTTTTCGCAACAGCCGCCAAGCCGGAGTCATCATCTGCTGCAAACGCCCACGGTCGAGAGCTTCGACGCAGACGCAAACCGGTATGTCGTGCGCAGCGAGTTTCAATACACAGAATCGCAGGGCGACGAATTGCAATCTTTCGTCGGGACCTGCTTTCATCACCTGCGCGTCGAGCAGGGCGCGCTGCGCATGAGTTGCAAGCGCGTGAACCTGCTCAACGCCGACGCGGCACTGCCCGCGGTTCAGTTGTTCATTTGAGGAGAGATGCATGGATGTCGTGAAGGCGCTCCGCGCTGCCGTGTTGCTGTTTGCCGCCGCTGCAACCTGCGCCGCGACTGCGCAGATGAAGGTCGGCGTTATCTCGTCGGCAACAGGGCCGACTGCCGTGGTTGGCATTCCGCAAAAGAACAGCGCCGCGCTGTTGCCGAAGCAGATCGGCGCGATCAAGGTCGAGTACATCGTGTTCGACGACGCATCCGATTCCACCCAGACCGTCACGCTGGTGCGCAAGCTGCTCGACGAGGAGAAGGTCGACGTGATCATCGGTCCCTCCGGCTCGCCGAACGCGATGGGCGCGCTTCAGTTCGTGGCCGAGGCGAAAACGCCGCTGCTTGCGCCGGTGGGCACGCCGGCGGTGGTGCTGCCGATGGACGACAAAAAACGCTGGGTGTTCAAGACCACGCAGAACGACAGCTTGATCAGCGAGGCGCTGGTTGCACACATGGCAAAAGCCGGCGTCAAGACGGTCGGCTTCATCGGGCTGGCGGATGCCTACGGCGAATCGTGGTACCGAACCTTCGTGCCGATGGCGGAGAAAGTCGGCATCAAGATCGTCGCCAACGAACGATTTCAGCGCGTGGATCAAAGCGTGATCGGCCAGGTGGCGAAGATCCTCAGCGCCAATCCGGAGGTCGTGCTCATAGCTGCAGCAGGCGGGCCGACGGTGCTGCCGCATAACACGCTGGTCGAGCGCGGCTTCAAGGGCACGATCTATCAGACCCACGGCGCCGCAACGCCGGACTTCGTGCGGCTGGGCGGAAAGAACGTCGAGGGCACGATCATGGCTGCGAGCCTGATGCTGGTTCTAGACCAGGTGCCCGACAGCAATCCGTCCAAGAAGATCGCCACGCAGTACATCGCCGACTACGAAAAGCTGTACGGCAGCAAGCCCGCGACATTCGGGGCCAACGTGTACGACGCCGGCTTGCTGTTGCAGCGAGCGGTGCCGTTGGCGGCGCAGAAAGGAAAACCAGGCACCGAGGAGTTTCGCTCCGCGCTGCGCGATGCGCTCGAATCAACGCGCGACCTGGTCGGCACCCAGGGCGTCTACAACATGACGCCGGAAGACCATTCGGGCTTCGACAAGCGCGGCCGCGAGCTGATGACGCTCAAGAACGGCAAGTGGACGCTGTTGAGCGAGTAAACACACCGGTTTCGCCCCCACCCTGACCACCCTCCCGCTTCGCAGGGGAGGGAATTAGTTGCCCTCCCCCGCCTGCGGGGGAGGGTCAGGGTGGGGGCCGCACCCGCGTCATCTTCGTCACAGAGTGCAACCGTGACGTCGATCGCGCACGCGGATTGCCTCCTCGCTGTTGGCGCGCGGCCCGATGCGCGCCCTCCAGCGAGGAGTCTCCATGAACATACCCCTTCGCTTTCTTCGCGTTTTCGCCTTCCTGGCTGGCGTCGCGATGCTGGCATTCAGCAGCTTGGCCAGCGCGGATCCACCGTCGCGCGTGGCCCGGCTCGCCTACATGAGCGGCGAGGTCAGCTTCTCGCCCGCCGGCGACGAAGACTGGGTGCGCGGCACGCTCAATCGGCCGCTCACCATAGGCGACCGCCTGTGGGTCGACGCGCGCTCGCGCGCGGAAGTACAGATTGGCGGCGCAGTGATTCGCATGAACGCCGAAACCGACGTGACCATTCTCAATCTCGATGACCAGGTCACTCAGCTTCGGTTGACGCAGGGCGCGTTGAGCGTTCGTGTGCGTCGCCTCGAACCCGACCAGACGTTCGAGGTCGACACGCCGAATCTTGCTTTTACCCTGCGCCAACCCGGCCGCTATCGGATCGAAGTGGATCCTGACGGAAATGCGACGAGCATCTACGTGGGCGAGGGCCAGGGCGAGGCGTACGGCGAGGGTGCGGCGTATCTCATCGATGCGAGCCAGCCTTATCGCTTCACCGGCACCGGCTTGCGCGAGTATCAGTACGCCGACGCGCGCCAGGCCGACGACTTCGATCGCTGGGCGGCCGAGCGCGACCGCAGCTTCGACAACTCGGCGTCGGTGCGTTATGTATCGCCCGACGTGATCGGATATCAGGACCTCGACACGTACGGCTCGTGGCGCGCCGACGCAACCTATGGAAACGTCTGGGTTCCGTCGCGCGTGAGCGCCGACTGGGCTCCCTATCACGACGGCCACTGGGTATGGGTCGATCCGTGGGGCTGGACCTGGGTCGATGACGCGCCGTGGGGCTTCGCGGTCTCGCACTACGGCCGCTGGGCCTATGTCGAAAGAAGCTGGTGCTGGGTGCCGGGTCCCGTTGTTCCCCGCGTCTACTACGCGCCGGCATTGGTTGCGTTCGTCGGTGGCGACAACTTCTCGCTTTCGATTTCCAGCGGCACGGTCGGCGCCGTGGCGTGGTTTCCGCTGGGACCGCGCGAGGTGTATCGACCCTGGTATCCCGCTGGCCGGCGTTACTTCGAGCAGGTCAACGTCACCAACACGGTGGTCAACACCACCGTCATCAACAACTACTACAACAACACGAACGTGACCAACGTGGTCTACGCCAATCGGCAGGTGCCGGGCGCAGTGGTAGCGGTGCCGAAGACGGCGTTCGCGTTGTCCGAGCCGGTCGGCAAGATTGCAGTGCGCGTGCCGCCGGAGAAGATGGCCAGCGCTCCGGTGGCGATCGCTCCGTCCGTAACACCAACTGAACGTTCGGTGCGCGGCCCCACGCAAGCGGGCAGCAAGCCGCCTCCCAAGGTCGCAGAGCGCGTAGTCGTTGCACGCACGCCGCCGCCCGAGCCGCATCCTCGTTTCGAGGCACTGAGACAACAGTCGGCGGCGAATCAGGGCAAACCACCCGCTGAAGATGCGCGCAGGGATTTGAAGGCCGCAGCTCCCGCGCAAAGGCCGGCAGTCAAGGTGATCGCGCAGAGACCTGATGTGCGACCAGAGCGGCCGCCGCCCGTGACTCCTGGCGCCAGGCCAGGTGATGGCAAGGCGGATGAAGCACGCGGAAAACCCGATGAGCGAAAAGGCGCGGAGCCACCCGCGAATGCCAACGCACCGCGCGCGCCGGGGCAGGTGACGCCACCGGAGCAGGCCGCGCGACCGCCGGACCGAGCAGCACGTCCACCAGAGCAACGCGGAAGAACGGATCAGCCCGGAAGAGCGGAACAGCCAGAGACGGGAGGTCAGCGCGGAGAACCCGTCGCTCCGCCCGCGGCGCGTGCACCTCAAGACGTACCACGGCCACCCACGGCGCGGCCGCCGGAACAACGCGCCAAACCACCTGAGCAACGCGAAAGAGACGAGC
>DASQAE010000160.1:0-5167 GCA_035635915.1 Burkholderiaceae bacterium
CGGATCGACGAGGAACGATTCGGTCGAGTCACCCGCAAGGCTCAGGTTCATCACGCGGATGTTGAGCAGCTTGGAGTGCTGGATCACCCAATCGATACCGGCGATCACGTCCGCGAGGTTGCCGAGGCCGTTTTCGTCGAGCACGCGGATGTCATAGATGTCGGCGTTGGGTGCAACACCGGTCGTGTCGGGATATTGATAAGCGCCGCTGCCCGCGGCGATCGAGGCGACGTGGGTGCCGTGTCCGTATGGATCGGGCAGCAGCAGGCGCGGCAGCTGCAACAGCGACAGGCCCGGCGTGTATTGCGTGCCGTCGAGCGTAACCAGGCCGAGCAGCGAAAGATCGATGCCCTTGATCCAGCCGATGTCCAACAGCCCCTTGCCGATCGACGCGAAGTCGATCGCTTGTTTGACGCGGCTCAAGCCTTTGAGGCCGAGCAGCGTCGTCGAAACGCTTTGATGGCTCCACGCGACGCCGGAGTCGAGGAAAGCGATGCCGACCCCCCTGCCGTCAGGCGCTGTACTCGTAGTGCTTGCGAAAAGGCCCGTCGTTGTCGTCGTCATGCGCGCATCGCTGGCGCCAGTGGCGCCCTGCAAGGTGCTGGCCGTGCGCGTCACCGGGCGATTCGGCGTGATACTGACCACATCGGAGCGGCGCGCCACCTCGAGCAGGCGCGATGCCGGCAGCATCACCGACAGCGCCCGGATCGACGTGTAGTTGTACGAGACCGAACCGCCGATCGAAACGACGTAGCGCCGCAGGTCGGTCAACGTGCGATCGTCGCTGGTGCTCACTACGAGCGCTCGCACAAGAACCTCGCCATTGAGCAGCTTGGCCCACGGCACGATAGGCAGGACCGAGGAGCCGACCGTCGTCAGCAGGTCGGGCGCGATTTTTAACAGCGCGAGGGTATCGCCGAGTTGCGCGTCGGCTTTCGGCGGCGACGCGAGGCAAAGCAGGAAAACAATTGCTGCGGACAGGCCGCGGATGGACCTGGTGATAAGCGGGGTCGATGTACGCACGATGGCCTTCGGGCGAAGCGCGGAGCGCTAGAACTTATGTATCGGCATCCGTTTGGAAAACTTGAGTTATCCAAATCAATGACTTACCGAAACGGATGACCGACTGGCGCCCAGGGTCTGCACTTGGCCGCGGCTCGGGGTCGCCGCTCGCGCCTTCGTGGGCCTAAAGTGGTTTCGCCGACACGTAAACCGGTGCGCACGACGAGGCGGTGGCGATGCGGTACCCGATCCGCGGTTGAAAATTCGATCCGAAGCGACCGTGTATGGTGCGTTGAAGCGACCCGGAGACACTTATGCGCGAGAACAGGATCCGCACGATCTGGAGCAACGGCGGCGCCGTGGTCAACGGCTGGCTTGCCATTCCCAGCGTGTTTTCCGCCGAGACCATGGCTCATCAGGGCTGGGACTCGCTCACCATCGACTTGCAGCATGGGGTCGTCGACTACCAGGCAGCCGTCGGGATGCTGACCGCGATCTCGACCACGGCGACGATGCCGGTGGTGCGTGTGCCCTGGCTCGAGGCCGGCATCGTGATGAAGGTACTCGATGCGGGCGCGTACGGCCTCATCTGCCCGATGATCAACACACGCGAGGACGCGCAGAAACTCGTCTCTTACACCCACTACGCGCCGCGCGGCACACGCAGCTATGGTCCGGTGCGTGCGCTGCTCTACGGCGGCGCCGACTATCTGCAGCACGCCAACGACACCATCGTGACGTTCGCGATGATCGAGACCCGCCAGGCGCTCGACAACCTCGACAGCATCCTGTCGGTCGAAGGGCTGGATGCGATCTACATCGGACCGTCAGACCTGTCGCTCGCGCTCGGCTGTAAACCGGCATTCGAAGACGTGGAGCCACCCGTCGCGCAGGCGATCCAGCACATCCTGGATCGCGCCAAGGCGCACAAGCTCGTGGCTGCGATTCACAACGGCACGCCGGAAGGCGCGCTGCAACGAATCGGGATGGGGTTCCAGTTCGTCACCATCAGTTCCGACGCAAGACTGATCGCGGCCGGGGCGCAGGAAGTGATGGCGAAGATGCGGGCGGGGAAACCGGCGGCGGTGAGCAAGAGTTATTGACCTAAGTCCCCTCCCCCGCTCGCGGGGGAGGGAATGGCTCCCTCCCCTGCGAAGCGGGGGAGGGCTGGGGTGGGGGCCGCACACCTCGGTCCATATCAATCAGCACCCCCGGATTCATTACCCCCTTCGGATCCAAGACCTTCTTCGCTCCCGCCAGCGCCGCGCGCATCAGCGCAGGCACTTCCACTTCATACGCACTGCGATGATCGCGGCCGACCGCGTGGTGATGCGTCGACGTCCCGCCGTGCGTGACCACCGCCGCGTTGCAAGCGAGCTTGATCTCGCGCCACTTCGCAATCGCGCTGCGTAGATCGCCGTCGGTCGCACCGATGGCTGCATACGTGAAATACGGCGCCGGGCCATCGGGATAAACGTGCGTGAAGCGGCACGACAAGGGCGCTTCCCTGCCGGTGACCCGCGCGATCGCTTCGCCCACGTCGTCGAGGACGCCGGTGTAAAAGGCCTCGAACCGATCCCACGTGATCGCGCTTTCGAACGTATCGAGGATCGCGCCGCGCCGAGTTGCCTCGTCGCGCAGGTAAGGCATGCGCAGGAAGGCGTCGCGCCAGGCGCCTGCAGCACCCTTGCGATGCTCGCCACCATCTTCCTCGTCGCCATCACGCATCGAACGCTCGACTGCTTCGGCGTCCCAACGACCGCCGTGATCCGCGACCAGCTCCAGCGCACGCGCCATCCACGGCCGCACGCCGTGATCCGCGGACTCGAAACCCAGCACCAGAGTCGGGCTCTTGCGATCGCCGACGCCTGCGAACGCCACTTCGGCCGGATCGAGCAGACGGCAGTTGCTCGGAAACAAGCCGGATTGCGACAAGGCGCGCACGCCGCGGACGGCGGTGCTCATGTCGTTGAACTGCACCGAAGCCGAAGCGCGAAAACGCGGCCGGTCCTGCAATCGCACCCATGCTTCGGTGATGATGCCCAGCGTTCCCTCGGATCCGATCACCAGTCGATCCGGTGCCGGACCGGCGCCCGAAGCTGGCAGGCGTCGTGTTTCGATCACGCCGGCCGGCGCAACCAAACGAACGCTTTCGACGAAATCGTCGATATGGGTGTACAGCGTTGCGTAGTGACCGCCGGCGCGAGTGGCGATCCAACCGCCGAGGGTGGAGAACTGAAAGCTCTGTGGAAAGTGGCGCAACGTGAGCTGGTGCACGCGCAGCTGATTTTCCAGGCCCGGTCCGAGTACGCCTGACTGGATACGCGCCGCGCGGCTGGTGCGATCGACTTCGAGCACACGATCGAACCGCTCCATATCGAGCGAGACGCTGGCCGCGTAATCGCTACCGACGATCGGCTCGACGCCGCCGACGACGCTCGTGCCGCCTCCGTACGGCACCACCGCGATGTTGTTGCGGCTGGCCCAGTCGAGCACTTCGATGATCTCCGCTTCATTGCGCGGAAAGGCGACCCAGTCCGGCACATGCGTGGCTTCGCGCATCCACAAACGTGCGCCGTCGGGAAAACTCTTGCCGCAGCAATGCGTCAGGCGATCGTAGGGACCGGACGACAGAAACGCCGCGAGCGTTGCGGGCGCGGCAATTCGCGGCGGAGGCAGTGTGAAGTCTTCCACGCGCGGCTCTGCCAACTCCGGACCGGCGCCTCCGAGCCACGCGAGCAACACCTGCACCTTGCGCAACTCGTCTTCGACAATGCCGTCGCGCAGATAGCCCCATCCCCAGAATCGGCGTTCGGGCCTGTTTGACAAAGTGGCGTGAGTTTTCGTCTGGGCCCCCGCAAGCTCTGTTACTTTAACAACCCGCAAGTCGAGTACAGGAGATCGCCATGACCGATCACGTCTACAAGCAGGTCGAGATCACGGGCTCGTCGAGCAAGAGCAGCGACGATGCGGTGCGCACTGCGATCGCAAAGGCGGGCAAGTCCATCCGCGCGATCCGC
This sequence comes from Burkholderiaceae bacterium, assembly GCA_035635915.1. GTDB lineage: Bacteria > Pseudomonadota > Gammaproteobacteria > Burkholderiales > Burkholderiaceae_F > JAKANT01. The sequence continues at coordinate 4,023 of DASQAE010000160.1, forward strand.
TGGTTCCAGGTGATGGAAACGCGTGGCCAAGTCGACAACGGCACGATCGCGCACTGGCAGGTCACCATCAAGGTCGGATTCGCGCTGGAAGACTGATTTGCGCTATTTCGCCAGGCGTTGAAACGGCTCACCGCGCACGCATATCAGCGGCACTGTGGGTCTATTCCTGTTCTCCGCGCTGGTTCACGCCTACGTGGGCCTGCGCCTGGTGCCAGCGTTAGCGCCGTGGCCCTGGGCCATGGTTGCGCTGACGCTCTTGCTGGTGGCATCTGCCGTTCTGATGCCGATGGGCCTGCTTGCACGGCGCGTGCAATCGCGCGCGCTGGCGCAGTTTCTCGCGTGGGCAGGCCTGCTCTTCATGGGGCTGTTTTCGTCTCTGTTCGTGCTGACACTGCTGCGCGACGTCGTCGTCGCGGTGGCGCATCTGATGCAGATGGCGGGATGGTTCGACACGGCATCGATCGATCTTGCCGATCTCGGCGTGTTCTCCGCGATACTGGTGCCGCTCGCTGCGCTTGGCATCACGGCGCTTGGCTTGCGCAACGCGCGCCGCACCGCGGCGGTGGTTGCTGTCGACGTGCCGATCGCCGGCCTGCCGCAAGCTCTGCACGGCTTCACGATCGCCCAGATCAGCGATGTGCATGTGGGCCAGACGATCAGGCGACCGTACGTCACAGCCATCGTCGAGTCGGTCAACCGACTCAACGCCGACATGGTTGCCGTCACCGGCGACCTGGTCGACGGGAGCGTGGCGGACCTCTCGTTTCATGTCGCGCCGCTGGCGGATCTCAAATCGCGCCATGGCACCTACTTCGTCACCGGCAATCACGAGTACTACTCCGGTGTGCACGCGTGGATGCGCGAGCTCGAACGCCTCGATGTGCGCGTGTTGTTGAACGAGCATGTGGTGCTCCAGCATGGCGATGCCGCGCTGGTGGTTGCCGGTGTCGCCGATCCGAGTGCACATCATTTCGATCCGTCCCATCGCAGCGACCCGGCACGTGCAGTCGCCGGAGCGCCTTTGCATGCATCGTTCCGGCTGCTGCTTGCGCATCAACCGCGCAGTGCCGCCGCCGCTGCGCGTGCGGGCTTCCAATTGCAGCTTTCCGGCCACACGCATGGGGGACAATTTTTTCCCTGGAACA
>DASQAE010000161.1:0-3010 GCA_035635915.1 Burkholderiaceae bacterium
CGGGTTGGGTCTTCGGCAGGAACATGTTCACGGCGCCGATCTTGGGTTCGTTGCTGCTGATCGTAGTCACGCTTGCCACCGCGGTTTTTCTGGCCCGCTATGGTTTCCTGGTGATCGAACGGACTGCGGCCGGTTATCTGCGACAGGACCAATACCCCGAGTTTGCGGAGCGGGGCAGCCCCTATCGTCCGTACAAGATGTTCCTGGTGATGATGGTCGTTCCGATCCTGATTGGAGTGATCAGCGCCATTTTCACCAGCCCTGTGCTCACGGTGCTGCTTTTTGTCGCTTTCGCGTTCCTGCTACCGGCGAGTTGCATGGTCATGACGATGACCGATAGTTTTTTCGACGCCATCAATCCGACCCGTTGTGTCGAGGTGGCACGCAAGATCGGCAAACCCTATCTGGCCTTGTGCCTGTTCCTCCTGCTGCTCCTACTTAGTTCGCAGCAGGCCGCCGATCTCGTGCTGCCGCGCCTGGTCGGCGCCCAGATGCAAGCGCACGCCAAGTCCATCGGAGCGGGTGCAAGCCCGCAGGCTGTTGCAGGCGCGATTGGCCGCACCATGGGACTCGGCCTTTTCGTGATGAGCTTCATCGGCAGTTATTTCTTCCTGCTCATGTGCTCGCTGATCGGCTATGCGATGTATCAGTACGCCGATGTCCTGGGCGTCTCGGTGGTCGGACCCGGTGACGCGCGCACGCTCGGCCGTATCAGCTCTGCCGAGCACAAGCGCCGCACCCGTGATGCGCTGATCGGACAGATGGTCGCGGCCGGTGAGATCCGCGAGGCGATCGAGATGCTCAACGCGGATCTGGGCGAGAAGCCGAGCGATCTGTCACTACATTCGCGGCTGCACAGGCTGCTTTTGATCGAAGGGGCCGCACCGCGCATCGAGGATCACGCCGAGCGATACATCGAGTTGCTCGTCAAGACCGACAATGCGCGCGAGGCACTTCCCCTCGTCGAAGCCGCCTTTGCGCGTCGACCGGAATACGAGCCGCGCACGCTCGGACTGGTGGTGCCGCTCGCCCGCGGCGCGCTTGCGGCCGGCAAAGCGAAACTGGCGGCACAACTGATTCGCGGCTTCGACAAACGCCACCGGATGCATCCGGACATTCCGGACATCTATCTCCTCGGGGCGCAGGTGATGCTGGAGGGCGGAGCGCCGCGCGCACAGGCGATGCAGATGCTGGAGTATCTGTCGAGCAAGTACCCTGGGCATCCGGCTGCGCTTGAGGCGAAGCGGCTTGCGGAGCGGCTGGCGCGGCTTGGCGCGGTCGCCTGATCACGCCGCCTAGCGGCTGAGGTCGATGTGCAAGGTGTCGGGCGGCAACGTATTCGTTGCCCGGATCGACATAGGCATTTCACGGCTTGGCGGCAAACCGCCAATGTTGTTGGGTGACGGAAAGTACTGGCTCAGTCGAGTCTTCACGTTGTCGGCAGGTTGTCTTAACCCGTGCCGCGTATAGGTGGTGAAAAGGCCAAGCAGGCAGTCCGCAATCTGACGCGAGTACAACGTGCGCATGCTGTCGTCGTGCAGGAGCGAATCGAGCACGCGCAAGGCGGCAGCATCTTCGCGGAAGCGCACCAGACGGCGGATCAGACGCAGCTGCTCGTCGACGGGAAGAACCTGCAGCACCTTGGGGTGCGTCATCGACATGAACGCCTTGCGGAACTCCTCCATGTGATGCCTGCCGCGTGACCACAGTACGCGCAGCGCCGCGTCCTTGAGCTCCTCGGCATCGGCACCCAGCAGAGCCATGTTGAAACACGCGGCCATGTAATCGACCCGGTTCGGGTGCAGCTCGCAAAGCTCGCGATAAAGACGTGTGGCGCGTTTGGTGTCGAGTCGCGCCGCCGCCTCCTGCGCCTGGCGCACCAGTTCCGACTGCTGCTCATGGCGCTTTTCGTCGCCGAATTCGGCGTCGAGAATCGTGTCGATGCGCCTGGCGTCCGTTGGCTTGAGCAGCCATGCGATCAACGCGCCCGCTACAAATCCGCCGAGATGCGCGGTGTAGGCGACGCGTGATCCCGGCTCAGACGCCCACTGATAGAGCTCGTTTGCGATCCAGACCGGCAACAGTGCGAGCGCAGGAATGCGGGCGGTGTCGAAGTAAACGAGCACCCAGTAGAAAACGGGCACGCGGCGCGTCCAGTAGATCACTGCGACCATCGCCATCGCAGCCGAAATGGCGCCGGACGCACCAATCAGGGACCCGGGTGCTATGAGCAGATGGATCGCCCCAGCGGCTGCTCCGCCGACCAGGTATCCAAAAAGAAAGCGCAGGCGACCGACGCCGGCCTCGGCGAATGGACCCGCGAGCAACAGCACGATCATGTTGCCCAGCAGGTGGCCAAAATCTGCATGCAAGAACTGATGCGTGACAAGGCGCCACGGTTCGCTCCACTCCGGTTGCAGCGAAAACCGCTCGACGAAGGCGCGGCCGATAGTTGCATCGAATTCGCGCCGCTGCCGCGCCCAGGCGGCAAACTGCGCATCGGTGGGAGCGACCACACGCCGAGCACGCAGCTCGCGCATGAACTCCGCGTCGCTCTGCATGAGTTGGAGCGCGGCACCGATTCCCGCTTTGCCTGTGATCGACCGTAGTCTGGCGAGACGCTCATGAGCAGCGCGGTCGCTGCGATCGACCAGCCACGCCTCGTAGCGGGGCAACTCGATGCGCGGCAGGTCCGAATTCATGTACTGCTGATAGGCCTCTTGATAGATCGCTTCATCGCGGCTCTGCAGGCCAAAGTAGACGACAACGCACACGAGAGCGAGCAGAAATGTCGCCAACGGAAGCGAGCGTGCGGTGAATCGCGTCTGGTACGGCAAAATCAGCATCGTCAGTGCGAGCGCGTCAAAGCCTGGCAAACCCCGGCGCAGGGATCGGCCCCACATTGTGGAAACCTGCGCTTTGGACTCGTCTGCACCGAGCTGGCGCGAATCCAATGCCAGTCAAGTGTAGCCATCGCGACTGCATCGAGCGGTGCCGCACGTCCGAGCCG
>DASQAE010000162.1:0-9165 GCA_035635915.1 Burkholderiaceae bacterium
CGCATAACCGCGCAGATGGATGCCCTGGCGCAGATGGTCGAGCGCCGCAAGATGCTCGCGCCAGTGCTGGTCCAGCACCTGCAACATCATTGAGCGCTCGAACCCGACGAACGCGTCCTTGCCGACCAGCGACACCTTGCCCGTGTAGGCCTCATCAGCCGCCTTGAGCACGCGTTCGAGCACGACCGCGTCATCGATCTTCTCTTCGGTCTCGAGCCACTGCTTGATCGGCAGCGTGATCTGCCAGTCATCGGCCAGCACCTTGATCAGGCCGTCGACGTCCCACTGTTCCTCAACTGATTCCTCCGGCACGTACGCGCGGAAAAGATCGGTGAAGAAGCCGCGCCGCAGACCTTCGATCATCGCCTCGATTTCGTCCGACTCGAGGATCTCGTTGCGCAGCCGATAGATCTCGCGCCGTTGATCGTTGGCGACGTCGTCGTATTCGAGCAGTTGCTTGCGGATGTCGAAGTTGCGCGCCTCGACCTTGCGCTGCGCGCTTTCGATCGAGCGTGTCACCATGCCGGCCTCGATGGCTTCACCCTCCGGCAGTTTGAGCCGGTCCATGATGGCTTTCATCCGCTCGCCGGCAAAGATTCGCAGGAGCGGATCCTCCATCGAGAGGTAGAAGCGCGATTCACCCGGATCACCCTGGCGCCCCGAGCGGCCGCGCAGCTGGTTATCGATCCGGCGTGACTCGTGACGCTCCGAACCGATGATCATCAACCCGCCGGCGTTGACCACCTGCTCGTGCAGCGACTGCCATTCGCCGCGCAGCTTCGTGATGCGTGTTTCCTTGTCGGCCTCCTCGATACTTGCGTCCGCGCGCACGAAATCGACCTGCTTTTCGACGTTGCCGCCGAGCACGATATCGGTGCCGCGGCCGGCCATGTTGGTCGCGATCGTGATCATCTTCGGCCGCCCGGCCTGGGCGACGATCTCGGCCTCCTTCGCGTGCTGCTTGGCATTCAACACCTGGTGCGCCATGCCTTCCTGCTTCAGCAGGTTCGACAGCGCCTCGGAATTCTCGACCGACGTCGTTCCTACCAGTACCGGCTGGCCGCGCGCAAAACACTCCTTGAGGTCGGCGAGGATGGCGCCGTACTTCTCCTTCACCGTGCGATAGATCTTGTCTTGCTGGTCGGCGCGCACCATCGGCCGATGGGTCGGAATGACAACGGTCTCGAGCCGATAGATTTCCTGGAACTCGTACGCCTCGGTATCCGCCGTGCCGGTCATGCCGGCCAGCTTCGTGTACATGCGGAAATAGTTCTGGAACGTAATCGAGGCGAGCGTCTGGTTTTCCTGCTGGATCTGCACGCCTTCCTTGGCCTCCACGGCCTGGTGCAATCCCTCGGACCAGCGCCGGCCCGGCATCAGGCGGCCGGTGAATTCATCGACGATCACCACTTCCCCGTTTTGCACGACGTATTGCTGGTCGCGATGAAACAGGTGATGCGCACGCAGCGCGGCGTTGAGGTGGTGCATCAGGATGATGTTCTGCGGTGCGTACAAGCTCTCGCCTTCGGCCAGCAGACCCATCTTGACCAGGATGCCCTCGAGCTTTTCGTGACCGTTTTCCGAGATGTGCACCTGGTGCGCCTTCTCGTCGACCCAGAAGTCGCCCTCGGCTTTTTCATCGGCCTGGCGCGTCAGCAGCGGCGGCACCTGGTTCATGCGCACGTAAAGTTCGGTGTGGTCTTCCGCCGGGCCGGAAATAATGAGCGGCGTACGCGCTTCGTCGATCAGGATCGAATCGACTTCATCGACGATGGCGAAGCTCAACCCGCGCTGGCGTCGGTCGGCGACGGAGTACTCCATGTTGTCGCGCAGGTAATCGAACCCAAATTCGTTGTTGGTTCCGTACGTGATGTCGGCCGCGTACGCCACCCGTTTGTCCTCGGTCGACTGCTGCGAGAGGATCGTGCCGACACTCATGCCCAGGAACTTGTAGACCTTGCCCATCCACTCGGCGTCGCGACTTGCCAGGTAATCGTTGACCGTCACGATGTGCACGCCTTTTCCGGCCAGGGCATTGAGATAGACCGCGAGCGTTGCGGTCAGGGTCTTGCCCTCGCCGGTTCGCATCTCGGCGATCTTGCCGTCGTGCAGGACCATGCCGCCGATCAGCTGCACGTCGAAGTGGCGCATTCCAAGGGTGCGCACTGCCGCCTCGCGCACGACCGCAAACGCCTCGGGAAGCAGTTGCTCCAAGGTTTCGCCGGCGGAGTACCGGGTCTTCAGCTCGTTGGTCTTGTCGGCCAGCTGGGCGTCGCTGAGCGTCTTGATCTGGGGTTCGAACGCGTTGATGCGTTCGACGTTGCGCTGGTAGCTCTTCAGCAGGCGCTGATTGCGGCTGCCGAACACTTTGGTTAGGAGTCCGTTGATCATGAAGGCGGAGACTCGCGATTCAGGTCACTCGTGCCGAGATGTGGGCAAGAGCGCAATAGAAAAGGCCGCGGCAAGCGCCACGGCGCAGAAGCCTGAAATTATTGCACGCGAGTCTCGCCCGCCGGCGAGGCGCCTTAGGTTGACGCGGGTGCGTCTTCTTTCGGCGACGAGGGAGCGTCCGGCGAGGTCGGCTTAGCCGGCGCTCGTTGCGAGTCGTCGCCAGCCGGGACCGGCTTGGCCGCCGGCCTGACTGTCGACGTGGCGGCCTCCGCCCTGCGGGCGGCAGGTTTTGCTGCCGGTGTTGCTGCCCCCAAGCCGGCCAGCGGCGAGTTGCCCTTTTGCTGCGCGAGGAACTTGGCTGGATTCTGCGGTTGACCCTTCACGTGCACTTCGAAGTGCAGGTGTGGCCCGGTTGATCGCCCCGTGGTGCCGACCTCGGCCACTTTTTGGCCGCGCTTGACGATGTCTCCGACCTTGACCGCCAGCTTGCTTGCGTGTGCATACAACGTTGAGAGGTCATTGCCGTGGTCGATGGTGACCGCGTTGCCGTATATGGGATGCTGCTCGGCACTGCTAACAACGCCGCCCGCGGCCGCAAAAATCGGCGTGCCGATCGGCGCCGCGAAGTCGACGCCCGCGTGCATGGCGAGCTGGCCATTGAACGGGTCGCTACGCATGCCATAGCCCGACCCGACAAAACCTTCCATCACGGGCGTGTTTTGCGGCAATAGCGCGCGCCGCACCTGGGCTGCCATGAGCTCCGACTGGATCACGTCCATGTAATCCTGGCGGTTGGAAACGCCCTTGGTGATGCGCTCCATCTCGGTATTGAGCTCATCGAGCGACATCGTGCGACCATTGACCGGCGCCGAGCCGCCACGACCAGGCAGCTCTCTGAAGTTGAACTCCTCGGGCCGGATTCCCGCGATCTTGGCGATGCGTTCGCCCAGCGCGTCCAGTCGCATCAGCTGTGCCTGCATTTCACCCATGCGGCGCGCCAACGCGGACACGTTGTCGCGCACGAACTGCTCATTGCGCGCAACTTCGTCGCGCATGACAAAGCCGATAAGATCGCGAATCAGCGGGATGCGAAACTCGGCGCCGAGGCGAAACGTGACCGCATACAACCCGGCGACGGCCAACACGATGGCCAAGACGAATCCGCTTGCTGCCGCCACGATGAGGTGCGGGGAAACGTCGATCGTGCGCGCACGCGCAAGTCGCCGGTCGACAAAGATGATCTGCACCCAAGACCCCCTCACTTGCGACGTCATTTCCCTGACGCCGCAAGCAGCTACTTTCACCAGCGCGCAATCCCGGAGGACCACGTGACCCGCGCACGTTCCCTTCAAGAGGTGCTGGCAGATTCGCCAGCTGCCGCTCTCGTACGCCGCGTCGCAGACTCGCAGCGGGTTGCCGAAGCGCTTGCGACAGCTGAAATTTCACTGCCGCCTAACTTTGACGCTCTACAACCAGGAACCTGTGAAGTGCGCGAGTCGACGCTCGTGCTCTCCGTTGATTCCTCGGCCCTGGCCGCGAAGATGCGCCAGAGCTTGCCGCAACTGCTTGCCTGGTTAATTCGGCATGGTTTTGACCTTACTGAAATCAAAGTGCGGCTACAACCCGAGCGGATGACGTACCGCCTATTGCCTAGTGAAGAAACAATGAAATCGGTTGTGGCAGGCAACCACCTACAGCCCGTCAGATCGGCGCGCGACGTTTCCGAAGCGCTTGGCTTGGCAGAGAAGCTTGCACTAACTTTTCCGGGCACCGGCGTCGGCCGAGCGGCGCAACTGCTTGCCTCGCGGTTGCGTCGACGCGTCGCCCAAACCGGGTAGGCCAATAAGAGGTCGATCGATGCGCCCGCGAAAGGTGGAGCGGGGCTTCAAACCAGGCGTTCGAGCAGCAACACCACGAAAAAAAGGAGCGCTGCGGCGATGCCGACCTTGAACAGGCGGCCCGCCCACCCGAGGTATTTGCGATTGTCGGTAAAAAAATAGAGCGCAACGCAAACCACAACTGCGATCGCGAACAGGATCAGCAGCGCGCGATAGAACGCCACGCGTCGAGTCGCTAGGCGAACGCAGGTCGCGCGAAGGCTGCCGGAGCCGCGGCAGCGTTGTCGAATGTGACGAGTTCGTACGCCGTCGCATCGGCCAGCAGACAGCGCAGCAGACGGTTGTTCAAGGCATGGCCGGACTTGTGTGCGCGGTACGCCGCGATGAGCGGGCGCCCGAGGATATAAAGGTCGCCGATCGCATCCAGGATCTTGTGTTTGGCGAACTCGTCGCCCGAGCGCAGTCCATCGGTGTTAAGAACACGGTACTCGTCCATCACGATTGCGTTCTCGAAGTTGCCGCCCAGCGCAAGACCGGCCGCACGCAGCGCCTCGACTTCATTGACGAAGCCGAACGTGCGCGCCCGCGCGACCGACGCGACATAGGCATCGCGAGCGAAATCGACTTCAACCATCTGCTCCGTGACGTCGACCGCTGGATGCTGGAAGTCGATCGAGAAGGTGAGCTTGAAACCAAAATGCGGTTCCAGACGCGCCCACTTGTCGCCGTCGACGATTTCCACCGACTTCAACACGCGCACGAATTGTTTCGGCGCCTCGAGCTCGACCACACCGGCCGACTGGATCAGGAACACGAAACTCGCCGCGCTCCCGTCCATGATGGGAATCTCCGGCGCATCGACGTCGACATAACAGTTGTCGATGCCCAATCCCGCGAGCGCGCTCATCAGGTGCTCTACCGTCGCAATACGCACGCCTTCTTTCTCGAGCGTCGAGGCCATGCGCGTATCGCCGACCATGAGTGGGCTCGCCGCAATGTCGACCGGTGGTTCCAGGTCGACGCGGCGGAACACGACTCCCGTGTTTGCAGCGGCAGGCCGAAGGATCAGCTCGACCTTCGTCCCGCTGTGCAGCCCGATGCCGACCGTGCGGACCAGGCTTTTCAAAGTGCGCTGTTTCATCATGGCGTCGATTCTAGCGATCGGTTTGTGCGGTGCGACGAGCAAACGCTCGAATATGCAACTGATTGCAAGCCATTTGGCCTCCTCTTAGCAAGGTTGGTCCGACGCCGGCGCCGGACCTGAGCTCAGTCCGCTTGCTTGCGCAGGAACGCCGGTATGTCGAGCCGGTCCGCACCCGCCTCCTCGAGCGCCGCGACGCGCGCGACCGCCGCCTCGCGGCCACCGGTGCGCCAAACCGCCGGTGTATCGAGATGCGTGTAGTCGGAGGCGTGTCTACCGGCGCCGTTGCCGTGTGCCTGGGCGATCGGCGCGTTGTCGGTACCGGTGCGCAGCGAGTTCGCGACGACGGTCAATGGCGCGCGTTTGGATGCGCGCCCAAGCCCGGTTGCGACGACCGTCACGCGCAGGTTGTCCCCCATGTTGTCGTCGCAGACGGTACCGAAGATCACGGTGGCGTCGTCGGCAGCGAAGCTGCGAATGGTGTCCATCACGATGCGCGTCTCCTTCATCTTCAGCGAGGCGGTAGCCGTGATGTTGACCAGCACGCCGCGTGCCCCGGAAAGATCGACGCCCTCGAGCAGGGGACTCGCAACCGCCTGCTCCGCCGCAATGCGCGCCCGATCCGGCCCGCTAGCCATGGCGGTGCCCATCATCGCCTTGCCGCGCTCGCTCATCACCGTCTTCACGTCCTCGAAGTCGACGTTGATGAGTCCGGGTACGTTGATGATCTCGGCGATACCCGCACAGGCGTTGTGCAGCACATCGTCGGCGGCGCGGAAACATTCGTTCATCTCCGCATCCTCGCCGAGAACCTCCTCCAGCTTGTTGTTGAGGATGACGATCAGCGAGTGCACGTTTTCTTCCAGCTCCGCGAGGCCGGCCTCGGCAACCTTCATTCGTTTCGGCCCCTCGAAGTCGAACGGCTTCGAGACGACGGCAACTGTGAGGATGCCCAGTTCCTTGGCGACGTCTGCGACCACCGGCGCTGCGCCGGTGCCGGTGCCGCCCCCCATCCCTGCCGTGATGAACACCATGTGTGCGCCGCGCAGTGCGTCGGCGATGCGATCGCGCGCCTCGGTTGCTGCCTGGCGACCGGCCTCGGGCCGGCTGCCGGCGCCTAGTCCGGTCGAACCGAGCTGAATGATGCTCTGCGCGGCCGAGCGCGACAGCGCCTGGTGATCAGTATTGGCGCAACTGAACTCCACGCCCTGCACGTTGCGCCGGATCATGTGTTCGACCGCGTTGCCACCGGCGCCACCAACACCGACCACCTTGATGACGGTACCGCGCGTTTCGGTCTCGAGAATCTCAAAGCTCATTTTTGCCTCCTGCTGTCACTTCGAACATCGAAATCGAAACGCACAATGTCAACGACGACGAAACAGGGAGTAATGCGCGTTCGCGGTTGACAGTGCACGCTTCGAACTGCGGAATCCGCGCGCGAGCGCGGGTCGAACCTCCCTTCCCCTTCAAGGGGAAGGGCGGGGATAGGGATGGGGTCTGAGGCCGTGCGCGTGCAATCGACCCCCATCCCCACCCCTTCGCCCCTCCCCTTGAAGGGGAGGGGAAGAGGACGGTCGCCGCTGTGCGGCGAATTCAGAAATTCCCCACGATCCATTCCTTCATCCTTTTCAGCGTCTGCTTGAACGAACCGACCTGCGCGGCCACCTTGCGGCCGCGCACACGTTGCGAGTGGGCTTCGATCAGAAGCCCCATCACGGTGGCGAAGCGCGGATTGCGCGCGACGTCCGCCAGCGCACCGTTGTAGGTAGGCCAGCCGATGCGCGCCGGTTTCAGGAACACGTCCTCCGCCAGTTCGCCGACACCCGGCAACAGACTTGAGCCGCCGGTCAACACCACGCCGCTGGAGATCAGCTCTTCGTAGCCGGAGTCGCGCACGACCCGCTGCACGATCGCGAACAGTTCCTGCACCCGCGGTTCGATCACGGCCGCGAGCGTCTGGCGCGACAACATGCGCGGCGCACGATCGCCAAGCCCCGGGATCTCTATCTTTTCGCCCGCGTCGGCCAACACTTCCTTGGCCACACCGTGACGCAATTTGATTTCTTCCGCGTCCTGGATCGGCGTGCGCAACGCCATCGCGATGTCGTTGCTGATCTGGTCGCCGGCGATCGGAATCACAGCGGTGTGGCGGATCGCGCCGCCGGTGAACACCGCGATGTCCGTCGTGCCGCCGCCCATGTCGACCAGCGCGACGCCGAGTTCCTTTTCGTCCGGCGTAAGCACGGCCATGCTGGACGCAAGCGGCTGCAGGACCAGGTCGTTCACCTCCAGCCCGCAGCGGCGCACGCACTTGACGATGTTCTGCGCGGCGCTCACGGCACCGCTCACGATGTGCACGCGAACTTCCAGCCGCACTCCGCTCATGCCGATCGGTTCGCGGATGTCCTCCTGCCCGTCGACGATGAACTCCTGGGTCAGGACATGCAGCACCTGCTGATCGGTCGGGATGTTCACCGCACGCGCGGTCTCGATCACTCTTGCAACGTCCTCGGCCGATACCTCGCGGTTCTTGATCGCGACCATGCCGCTCGAGTTGAAGCTGCGGATGTGGCTGCCGGCGATGCCGGTGTAGACGTCCGTGATGTGACAGGCAGCCATCAGCTCCGCTTCCTCGACCGCCTTGCGGATCGATTGCACCGTCGCTTCGATGTTGACCACCACGCCCTTGCGCAGGCCTTCGGAGTCGGCCTGACCCAGGCCGATCAGCTGAAAGCGGCCGTCGGGCAATACCTCGGCTACCGCCACCACAACCTTGGAGGTGCCGATATCGACGCCGACGATCAGATCCTTGTTGTCCGCTTTCATGACTTCCTTGCCGTACTCGATCCCTTGCCGCCTGCGGCCGCAAGCCCGTTCGGATAGCGCAGGTCGATGCGCCTCGGCGGCGCACCGAGCTGCGCACTCACGCGCGGATAGGCTGCGACGAGCAACACGATGCGTTCCGAAAGCCGGCCCGCCGGTTCATCGCGACCAAGCTCGAAACGTTGACCTGCATCCGTGGTCATGGCCCACGAAGCACGCTCCGAGATCTCGACGCCGCTCACGCCGAGCGACAGCGGCGCAAGGCGCGCCGCCAACTCGTAGTACCGGCGCACTGCCTCTCCGGCAAACATCTCGGGGCCGTCGAACTGAGCCAGCGGCCCGTACATCTCCGCTTCGGCCAGATTGGCAGCGAACAGCCGGCCGGCGTCGGACAGCAGGCGGCCATCGCTCCACAATCCGAGCGCACGGTGTTCGCGCAGGGTCACCACGAGCCGGTTCGGCCACACGCGCCGCACTGACGCGGCGGCGACCCATGGCACCGCTTCGAAGGCGCGGCGCACCTCTTCCAGCTTCGCGGTAAAAAAATTGCCGCTGATGCGGCCGGCGATCGAAGCGCGTATTGCCGCGCTGCTGACGTGTGTGAGATCGCCACGTAGTTCGATGCGCTCCAGATCAAACCACGAGCGATGCATCAACCATGTCGCAGCGGCGCCGAGCACGAGCAACGACGCGCCGATCACACACAACCGCGCGAGCCAGTTCATCAGAGCGGTGCTCATCTTGCCCGCTTCGCGCTGCGCGCTGTCCCCCCGAGGGGGAGCGAGCGCCTTCGGAGCGGCCGGGCGGCGCTCATTCCCCGCTTTCTCCCGTCGCGATCCGGTCGTTACGACGGCGGCTGCGCCAACGCCGCGCGGCACGGTCGAACGCGAGATAGATCACGGGCGTGGTGAAGAGCGTGAGTACCTGGCTCACCAGCAAACCGCCCACCATCGTGATGCCGAGCGGATG
>DASQAE010000163.1:0-1606 GCA_035635915.1 Burkholderiaceae bacterium
CGCATAACCGACCGGCTTGCCGTCCGGCGCGCGAAATGCGAACGGCGGCGAGTTCTCGCGAAAACCAATGCGCACCACGCCGGTGTCGCGAATCTTTTTCAACGTGCCGCTGTAGGGCACTTCGTAGGCGGGCGTGCGTTGTGCCGCGACCGGCAACGCGAGACAGAACAGCAGCGCGCCCGCCAAAAGCGCGTTGTTCCCGGTCGGTCGGTTCATGGTCTGGCTCCTCCCCTGTCACTCGTACAGCGACTCGCGCGCCTTGCCGCGGAACACGCGATAGGAAAACACGGTGTAGCCGGCGATCAGCGGCACCACGACCACCGCGCCGTAGAACACTGCCTTCAGCGCTGAAGGATGCGCCGCCGCGTCCCAGATCGTCATCTGTTCGATCACCACGTAGGGAAAGAGGCTGTAGGCAAGCCCTGCGAAAGCCAACACGAAAATCAACGCCGCGTACAGAAAGGGCGCCAGGTCCGATGCGGGCTCGCCGCGCGCCAGCCTGCCGCAGCTGCGCCACAACGCTGCCGCGCATAGAACCGTCGCCGCCGGCAGCAGCATCAGCGCGAACGTCCACGAGGTCTCGAACCACTTCTGCCGCACCGATTGCGCCACCAACGGCGTAGCGAGGCTCACCAGACCGATACCGAGCCCGGTCCAGGCGAGTCCCCAACGCGCCCAGACGATGGCTTTTTGCTGCAGTTCACCCTCGGTGCGCAGCACGAGCCATGTCGCACCGAGCAGCACGTAACCGCCGCACAACCCGCCGCCCACCACGGCGGCGAAGAGCAGGAAGGCGAAGCCTGACTCGAAGCCGGTGATGTAACGCCCGAGCATGAACCCCTGCGAAAACGAAGCGAGAAACGAACCGAGCCAGAACAGCCAGTTCCACAGTTCGCGGTGCCAACCCAGCGCCTTCATGCGGAACTCGAAAGCGGACCCGCGCAACATCAGCCCGATCAGCATGACGACCACGGGGAGGTAGAGCGCGGTCAGGACAACACCATGCGCGGCGGGAAATGCAACCAGAAGGATGCCGATACCAAGCACGAGCCAGGTCTCGTTGGCATCCCAGAATGGTCCGATCGAATTGACCATGCGATTCTGCTGCTCGGGCGTCGCGGCGGGCAGCAGCATGCCGACGCCGAGGTCGTAGCCATCGAGCACGACGTACGCCAGCATCGCCAGGCCCATGATGGCGGCGAATACGAGTGGCAGGTCGAGCGTCACGGCATCACCTCTGCGCCCTTGCCTGCCAGGTGCGTCAACACGACGATGTACGAGATCAGCATCAAGGTGTAGGTCAGGATATAGCTGGTCAGGCTCGACCCGAGACTGGCCTCGGAAACCGGGCCGACAGCATCGGCAGTGCGCAGCACGCCGGTGACGAGCCAGGGCTGGCGCCCGATCTCTGTCACCAGCCATCCGGCAAGTGTGGCGATCCACCCGACGAAGGTCAGCGCAGCGAAACCCCACAGTGCCCAGCGCGCCGGCACTGCGCCACGTCGCGTCAGCCACAGGCCGGTCCACGCGGCGAGCAGCATCACCACGCCCGTGCCGACCATCACTCGGAAAGCAAAAAAAAGTGGCGCCACAGGCGGCGCATCAG
>DASQAE010000164.1:0-1664 GCA_035635915.1 Burkholderiaceae bacterium
AGCACCATCTGTTCCCGTCGATGCCTACGGCCCGCCTGCGCAGCGCGCGCTCCATTACCCGCGAATTCTGTCGCAGGCACGGCGTCATCTATCGCGAGATGTCTTGGATTGCCGCCGCGCGCGAGGTCGCACTTCACTTCAAGCGCATGTCGGCATTCGTTCCGCGCTAACTGGCCAATCGGGAGTTCGGACATGCATCGGAGCACCATTAAACAACGCGGCGTGGTGTTGATCGCGCTGTTGCTGGGGCTTTACGGATGCTCGGTGCGTCAGATTGCGGCGAACCGAGTTGGCGACGCCATCGCCCACGGCGGCGCATCGTTCGCGTCCGACGACGACCCCGAATTAATACGCGCGGCGGCTCCGTTCAGCCTGAAACTCATTGACAGCCTGCTGGATGAGAGTCCCCGACACCGCGGACTGTTACTTGCCGCGGCGCGTGGCTATACACAGTTCGCGTATGCGTTCGTGCAGCAGGAAGCCGAACAATCCGAGGAACGCGATCTTGCTCGGGCGTTGCAGTTGCAGGATCGCGCGCGCCGGCTGTATCGGCGGGCCCGCGATTACGGATTGCGCGCTCTTGCGCTCGGCAGGCCCGGGCTGGCGTCGCAGTTGGGCACAGACCCGAAGCGCGCTCTTATCTCATTGCCGGCCTCCGAGGTCGCGCTGCTCTATTGGACGGGGGCATCCTGGGGCGGCTTGATCGCGCTATCCAAGGAAGATCCCGCCGTGCTCGCCGAATTGCCGATCGTCGAAGCCCTGATGGACCGTGCGCTGCTGCTCGATGATTCCTTCGATCGCGGCGCCATCCATACCTTCATGATCAGCTACGAGATGGTGCGCAAGTCCGGTGCCGGAGATTCCGCGGAGCGGGCGCGCCGTCACTTCGCGCGCGCCATGGAGCTTTCCAGCGGCCAGGATGCGGCACCACTGCTCGCGCTCGCCGAGACGGTCTGCGTTGCGCAGCAGCGGCGCACGGAATTCGAGGCACTGCTCCAACAGTCGTTGCGCATCGATACCACCCACGCCGGGGGAAACCGCCTCGCCACCATCATGGCGCAGCGCCGTGCGCGCTGGCTGCTTTCCCGCACCGAAAACCTGTTCAACGACTGACGAGAGGTCCCATGCCAACCATCAGAGCTTTTCTTGCCGTAATCATGCTGCTTGCCGCTGCCGCCGGCAGTTTGGGCACAAGCGCACGCGCGGTGGCGCAGGAGCCGGTCAAGATCCGTCTCGGCACTCTTTTCCCGCGCGGCACTTCGGCGCATCACAGCCTGCTCGAAATGGGAGAAAAGTGGCGCGCCGCGCAGGGCGCAAATGCTGCCTTTGTCGTCTATACCGATGGCTCCCAGGGCGGCGAGACCGACATGGTGCGGCGCATGCGCATCGGCCAGCTCAATTGCGCGCTGCTGTCGGTGGTGGGACTGAGCGAAATCGACAACTCCGCGGCGGCGCTGCAGAAGATGCCCATGGTGTTCCGCTCGTGGGACGAGCTGGATCATGTGCTCGACAAGTTGCGCCCGGTACTGGAGCAACGGTTTCTCGACAAGGGTTTCGTGGTTCTGTTCTGGGGCGACAGCGGCTGGGTGCGCTTCTTTTCCAGGGAGCCGGCGCAACGTCCGTCCGATTATCGAAGGATGAAGATATTCACCTGGGCCGGAGAC
>DASQAE010000165.1:0-2367 GCA_035635915.1 Burkholderiaceae bacterium
AATCTGGCCGCCCGCCGGGCGTGTGGCGTCGATTGCACGCAGCGACACCAGCGCCCACGTCGGCGCGCCGCTCGCCGTGTGCATGCGCGCTTCGAACGACACCGGCGCGCCGCTTTCCAGCTGCGCCCGCGTCGCAGCCTCGTGCTCGTCGAACTCGGTGCGGCTTACGAAGAGCGACGCGAACTCGGCGTCGTCCAGCGTTGCGCCGGCCACGCCGCCGGGCGCAAACATGCGCGCCGCTTGCGCATTGGCGCGCACCACGCGCCCGTTGGCGAGATGTATCAGGGCAATCGACGTCGCGTCGAATACGACCGACAGTTCGAGCAGCGATTGCGCCAGCTCTTCACGTTGCTGCTTGCTCTCGGAGATGTCCTGGAACGTGTAGATCGCCTCGCCCGCGCGCACCGCACCGTCGGCGCCGAACCTGACGTCGAGACCGGCTTCCACCGCGCGCGCCTGCACCAGGCACCAGGCCGGCCGCCCATCCTTGCGGAACAGAACGACCTCGGCGGTGGTGGTCTCGTGCGGACGCACGGCCGGCAGCCCGCTCATCGCCTTCATCATCTGCTCGGCACGATCGTGGGTCAGGTCCCACAGCGACATGCCGACCACCTCGTCGTCCGCATAACCAAACATCTGCGCGAACTCGCGGTTGGCAAGCAGGATGCGACCATGCAGGGTCTGCACCACGCCGACCGACATGGTTGCGAGCAGCGTCTGCTGGTCGCGCAAAGCAACTTGCAGCTGATCGTCCGAGGTCTTGCGATCGGTGAAGTCTTCCAGCACCAGGAGGTAGTGGCGCTCGCCGGACGCAGAACTCCAGGCACGCACGGTGAGGCGCGACCAGAGCGTATGGCCGTCGCGGTGGCGCAAGCGCCGGTCGCTTTCGGCGGCCGCCAGGTTGCCTTCCGCGAGCCGCGCTCGCAGTCGTTTGGCCGTCTGCGCGTCGTCCGGATGCAGGAAGACCGCGGGGTCCTGGCCGATCAGCGCGCGTGCGTCGTAGCCAAGCAGTGCACAGGCAGCGCGGTTCGCCTGCACGATCCGGAACTGCGTATCGAGCAGCAGGTTCGCGACCGGACTTTCCTCGAAGATGGTGCGAAAACGCGCCGCAGAATCCGAAAGGGCCTCTTCGACCTGCTTGCGGTCGGAGATGTCGCGCACGAGCAGGAAAATGAACTCGCGCTCGCCGTGCTCGACCCGCTGCAACACCACGTCGACCGAAAACTCCGAGCCCAGCCGGGTGCGGTAGCGCGCTTCGCCCTGGTACGCGCCACGCCCGGTCAGCTGCTCCAGGATGTCGGCGTATTTTTCCGCCGTGAGCGTGGTATCGATGGCGGCGAGCGCCATGCCCTTGAGCCCTTCGCGCACATAACCGAGCCACGCCAGCGCAGTTTCGTTGGCGTCCACGATGGTGCCGGCGCGATCGATCTCCAGCACCATTTCACCCGCGGAGTCGAGCGCCTGGCGCAACGCTGCCAGCGACGTTTCCGCGAAACGCTCGCGGTCGATGCGTTCGATGGTGAGGAACACGCCGTCGAAGATGCCGCGTGCGTCGAACATCGGCGCCGGGCGCACTCGCACCCACGGACCCGGCTTGCCGCCGGTGGACACGGGGAACGGATACTCCTGCTGCGTGGTCGTGCGCAAGCTGCCGTCGCGCATGCGTTCGAGCGCGCGCATCGTCTCGGAGTCGACGCCAAAACCAAATGCCTCTGCCGGCGTACGCCCCAACACCGCTTCCGCGGAGATGCCCAGCAGTTGTTCGAGGTGACTGTTCCAGAGACGGTAACGCAGGTCACGATCCAGCACCGCAATGCCGACCCGCGCCGAGGTGAGAATCGTGTCGACCAGTTCATCGGCGTCGCGCGAGGCGCGCATCGCGTAACGCGGCACGGTGACGTCGCGCAGCACTGCGGTGGCAAATGCACACCGACCGTCGGCGCCGCGCTCCGGACTGAGCCGGACGTCGAACAACTTGGCGCCGACCGGATGTGCGATGGTGAATTTGAACCAGCGTGCTTCTTCGCTCTCGAACAGGTCGTCGAGCTTGGCTTGCCAGAGCGGTGCGTAGGCCTCGAACCCGGTGATCTCGCCCACCTTCCTGCCGATGAACGCGCCGCGCGGCAGTGCGGTTACGCGCGCGAGCGCCGGGTTCACATAGACGATCCGTTGTTCTCGATCGAACCGCAGGATGGCGTCCGGGTCCTCCTCGAAGAAGCTGAGTCCCGGAACCGCGCTCGCGCCGGTGGTGCCGGCCGCGTCTGCGAGCATCACCGCAAGATCGGCAGGCGTTGGTGCGCCGGCTTCATGCGCGGCGCGATTGCGCGCGCGCGCGCCCAGTGCGAGGGCCCGCTCGCCCGACGAAAT
>DASQAE010000166.1:0-1795 GCA_035635915.1 Burkholderiaceae bacterium
TCGGTGCGCTTGTTGTAATAGTGCGAAAGGAACTGCAGCGGCAGGTACGAATGCGCGCCGTACACATACACGATGTCGAAGCCGGCATCGCGCGAGCGCAGCGCCGCATCCACGTAATACTGCTGGACCATCGCGATTTCCGCCAGGTCCATCTCCTTGCAGTAAGTCAGCGTCTCGAATTCCGAGGCGTACTGGCTCGGTCCGCGCGGGGTCGCGCGCGACTCCATGCAGGGCGCGTGGGACCCGCCGTACCACATCTCCACTCCCGCCAGCGCCCCGTGCTGATGGATGTGGTCGGTCATGGCGCGCAGATTGCGCACATCGCCCTGGTCCCAGATGCGCGCCGAAAGCCGGTGCGTATCGTCCGATTCCGGATGGATCGAGCAATACTCGGTGTTGATGCCGGCCCATCCACCTTCGGCCTTCAAGGAACGGTGCGCCGCCTGGAAACCCGGCTTGTCGGAGCCGGCGCCGATGCAGTGCGGTACCTGGTAGAAGCGGTTGCGCAGCGTCTTCGGTCCGATTTTGATCGGCTGGAACAGAACGTCGTACTTCGAGTCGCGTGCCATTTTTTGTCGCCCTCGTCGAATGTCAAAAGCCTTATTTCCTTGACTCATCGGCGATTATCGAGACGCGTTCGTCGATCCAACAATGCTCACGAGTGGTTACCACCAAAGGGTTACCGATCGGGTGACGAGCAGCGCGCGGAGGTCGGCCGGTGCCGCTGCGGCGCAGCAAGGATGCCCGATTCAACGTGCGGGTTCATGCGACCCAAAAACGCGGCGCCCGGCTTCCGGCAGCTGGCCGCGCGCCATCGTTACCTCCTTGGAGGTAACTCGTCGTGAGAATTGTTTCGAACCCGGCCGACAGCTCAGAATCTGCGCGGCTCGATCCCGAAGGCCGACACGACAACCCCTGATGCCATGGATACGCGAACCATTCAACGCCAGTCCGTGCTCGGAGCGAGGACGGGGAGCGCACCGCAACGGTGGTGCGTACCCCGTTCTACGATCCGCTGCGGCTGCGCACTAACCCGGAAGCACGTCGTTGTTGAGCCGAATCACTCATCGGCAAACTCGCTGTGTCCCGGTCCCATCCGCTGGCGGGCCTCACGCGCCGCCTTGCGCGCCGCAGCGATCATGGCGTCGGCGCTTGCGTAGCGCGCGTTGCTGATGGCGATGCCGATGCTGGCGGTCAGCGACCATTGCACGCTGTCGAGGGTGAACGGTGAGGCGATGGCGCGTGCCAGCCGGCTGGCTATGCTCGAGCAGGCCGGCATGATCTCCTTGTCCTCGGGCACCGCGCGCTGTGCCCCGCCCAGGCGAAAGTCGGTCAGCAGCACCGCAAATTGCCCGGCGCCGAGCCAGGTCACGGTGGTACCCGGAGCCTGCACGGCGTCGAATCGATCGGCCAGAATCGCGACGGTCTGATCGGCGCCGCGCGTCCCCAGTTTCTGGCACGCGAGCTCGAAATCGTCGATGTCGATCCACAACAGCGCACAGGCATAGCGCGCAGCCGCCGAGTGATGCAGTACATAGGACAGCGCCTGGTTGAACCGGCTTGCATCGGATGCTCGGGAGCCCGGATCGGCGCTCAGGCGTCGCAGAGCCTGCTCCTCCGCGCCGGTTCGCATGTGCACGTCGGTGATGAAGCCCTCCAGCGCGAGCACCTCGCCGGTGGAGGAAAAAACGCCGCAGCCCTGCTCCCAGACCCAGCATTCCTTGCCCTTCGCATCGACGATCCGGTAGGTCATGCGAAACGGCTTGCGCAGGGCCAGATTCATTTCAACTTGTTG
>DASQAE010000167.1:0-3640 GCA_035635915.1 Burkholderiaceae bacterium
GCCCTACACCGTCAGCAAGGGGGCGCTGAATCAGCTCACCAAGGTGATGTCGATTTCACTGGCGCCGAAGGGCGTGCGCGTGATGGGCATCGGACCGGGCTCGATCGCGACCGAGCTGCTCAAGACCGCCGTGCTCACCAACGAAGCCGCGCGCAACCGGATTCTTTCGCGCACCCCACTCGGGCGCCTTGGCGAGCCGGAGGAGGTCGCGCGCATCGCCGTGTTTCTCGCCAGCGACGACGCGTCTTATCTCACCGGAACCACGGTGTACCCCGACGGCGGCCGGCTGGGACTGAACTACGTGATGTGATCGCGGCTGGCTAGTAGAAGACGGTCAGCACGCCCGTAAAGCCGTAGAGGTTCTGGCCGCCGATCTCGCCGTTGGCATAAAAACCCACCAGCGGGACGGCGCCCAATTGGCGCTGGATCAGGCCCAGTTCCTCGTTGGACTCGCCGAACATATGGCTGCCGCGGCCAAGGCATGAAACATAGACCGCGCCTCTTGCCTCGACCGGTGCGCCGTCCTTTTCCGTTTGTTCGTGCAGGTGATCGCGAATCTCCGCGCAAATGCGAATCAGGTCCTTGCGCGCAGCGGGTTCGTCGCGGGTGCAGAAGCTCACCATCTGACCTTCATCGACCTGCGCTGCGACGGCAACCACACCTTTGGACGGATCGAGCGCCACGACGTGGCGCACGACGTAATCCTCGCGCGGCGTGCGCTCGCGATAACCCGGGCCGGCTTTTGGCTCGATGCCGACAAAAAGTCCCTGCCGCCCGAGCGACTGCAACTGCTGGCGCACCTTGGTGAAGTCCTCGCGCGCGCCACCGTTTGCCGAAACCTGCAGCGTTGCGCGCTCGCGAATGCCGGCGTCCTCCAGCAACACGTCGAATGCGCGCCGCCCGTCGAGCTCGACGATCAGGTTGTTGGTCGAGCGGGTTACCTTGTGGCGGCTGGCCGCCGGCAACCGGTGCACACCCTGCGAGACGCGCGATACGAGGCGCACGTCGGAGGAAAACACCACACCCGACAAGCCACCGCTGAGCACGCGATCCGCAATCTGCACCGCCTTGCCGCGTCCGTTCGAGATCCCGCCAAAAAGATATCCGCTCGCGACCTTGTTGCCCATGTCGATCAACAACTCCGGCAGGTCGGGCGAGTGCGGATCGGCGTGCACCAGCGCCGTGAACGCTGCGTCGGCGCCGGCATCGGTGCGCGTGCCGAGTGTCGGCGGACGTTGCGCGCCGGAAAAGACGTTGAATGTCCCGGGCGCGAAGCTGGCGAGCATCACCGCAATCGCGGGCTCCTCATAGAACTCGATGCCGGTGGCACAGACGCCGACGCCGCTCGCGCCAACCCAGTTGGGTATTCCGGTGCGCGCCTTCAGCGTGGCGAGGATCTGGTCCGCGTGCTCGACCAGCGCGTCGGTCAGGTAGAGAAAACCGAGATTGGCGTTGCGCACGTAACGCTCGTCGCCCGCGTACTGCTGCAGCAGCAGCGCGCATTCCTCGGTCGCGACCGACCAGTCGGGGTGCGAGGCGTGGGCGAAACGAAAGCGCATGGCTCTCAGCTCGAGCGCTTGGTGGGCGGCTTACGCGCCGCCGGCTTGTTCGATTCTTCGGATTCTGCAGGCGCCTTGGCAGCGGGTTCCCCGGCGGCCGCGGCCGCAATGCGGGTGAACTGATCCTGGAGCGTGCCCCACCACGCGGCCGGGTTGAGCGGCATCTCGGCGAAGTTCTGCGGCCGCGTCTCTTTCGGTGGCGGACGACGCGTGCGGCGTGGCGTCGGCGATGGTGCGGCCGGCGGTGACGCCACGCCGATCGGTGCCGGTGCTGCCGCAGGTTTCGCCATCACCGGTGGCGCCATCATCGTGTTGCTCAACGTTTTCAGGGTCGCGATCGTGTTGCGCTGGACTTCGAGCGCCTGGATCGAAGCGCGCAACATGCTCGCGTTAAGCCCAAGCCACTGCTCGACCGCGCGCAGGTCGCCGATGCGCTTGTCGAGTTCGTCCACATCGAGCGTGGGCACCATCATCGACGGCAACGATTGCATCATCGCCGCCGGGTTCGGGAAACCAGGGATTTGGGGAAAACCTGCGCCCCACACCTTTTTCATCAGCTCGAGGCTCTCGAGCACGTTGCCCGCGAACGGAAAATCTGCGCCGGGCGGCTTGGTCGTCATCAACTGCTCCTGCGATCGCGCGCCCGGTTCAGCGCCGCAACGGCGCCACTTTCTGCTCGATGGCGCCGAAGATCGAACGGCCGTCGCCATCGAACATCTCGATGCGCACACTGTCGCCGAACTTCATGAACGGCGTGCTGGGTTTGCCGTCCGCGATCGTCTCCAGCGTGCGCTTCTCCGCGATACAGCAGTAACCGCGGCTGCGATCGATATTCGATACGGTACCCGATCCCACGATACTTCCGGCGCGCACATTGCGCGTGCGGGTGATATGCGCGATGAGCTGCGGAAAGCTGAACGTCATGTCGACGCCGGCGTCCGGTTCACCCACCTTGACCCCGTTCAAGTGGACGACCAACGGCCGGTGCACCTTGCCGTCGCGCCAGGCGTTGCCGAGCTCGTCCGGCGTGACGGCGACCGGGGAAAATGCGGTGGCTGGTTTGCTCTGGAAAAACCCGAACCCCTTGGCCAGCTCGGGTGGGATCAGGTTGCGCAGCGAAACGTCGTTGGCCAGCATCAGCAATTTGATGTGGGCGGCCGTCTCCTTCGCGCCGGCGCCCATCGGCACGTCGTCGGTGATGACGGCGACTTCGGCCTCGAAGTCGATGCCGAACTCTTCGCTCGCGCACACGATGTCGTCGCGTGCACCGAGCAGATCGTCGGAGCCGCCTTGATACATCAGCGGATCGGTCCAGAATGACGCCGGCATTTCGGCGCCGCGCGCCTTGCGCACAAGCTCGACGTGATTCACGTACGCGGATCCGTCGGCCCATTGATACGCGCGCGGTAGCGGTGCGCAACACTGGCGCGGATCGAACGCAAACGCATGCCGCGCACGTCCCTCGTTCAGAGTCTGGTAAAGATCGTTCAGTTGCGGCGCCACGAACTGCCAGTCGTCGAGCGCGCGCTGCATGCGGCCCGCGATGTCGCTCGCATAGTGCGCGAGCGCCAGGTCGCGGGAAATCACCGCGAGCTGGCCGTCGCGAGAACCATCGCGAATTGTGGCGAGCTTCATTCGACTATTCTCGTCGTCGGCCGGAGGATGCCGCTATGTTAGCGGGCCGCACTCGGGCTTCGCCGACCGGTGTTTTCGGGTCGGCGCAATCGCTCGCTGCGCCGTTGTTCATTTGAATGGCTTCCATCACCGCTACCGTTACGCCACCGCCACTGGGTTTCGGCCGCACGATCCTCCTCGTCGCGGCATCGTTGCTGCTGCACGCGCTCGTGTTTTCCGTCCTGCGCGATCGGCTGAGCGGGCCCGCGCCCGATACGGACATGCCAGCGCGCACCATCGATGCAACCCTGATCGTGGAGACTCCGCCGGCACCGCCGCCAGCGCGGCGCGTCGCGCCCAGGCGCCCGCCGCGGCCAAAGCCGCCACCACCTGCACCGGCACCGGTCGCAATCAGTCAACCCGTCGCTCCAGTCGAAGCTGTCGACGCACCGATGCGGCCCGCGCCG
>DASQAE010000168.1:0-5272 GCA_035635915.1 Burkholderiaceae bacterium
GGCGCTGCATCGCCGCTCTGAGTGCGGGCACCTGTGCCGGATCGCGCGCCAGCAAGTAGATACCGGGAGCAAGACCATCGACCCGATGAACGAACAAGGCAAGGTGTACCGCCGGTGCCCACGGCACGAGATCCCAAGGCATCGGGCGCTCGCACAATTCACGTTCAATCCGCGGCATGACGCGCGCGAGCATCGTGAAGAAGCAGTCGACCGAAATCGCGCTCTTGCCGTCGAACGCGAGCGCGCTGCGCCGTTGACGAATCACCTGTCCGGCGCTTGGCTCGCGCAGGTACATGCCGGGTGCGTCCGCGGGCGCACTCGCTTGATCACTCGCACTGATCTCGCGCTTCAATCGGACGACGCTGCGTTCGGTACTCGACTTCCACGCTGCGACCGCCACTTGGTTGAGGATCTGCCACTGCACCGGTTTGTTCCGACTGAGTCGGTTGGCTTTGCCGTGCCAGGTGTGTCGCGTCGAATCGGGAAGCGCGTCAGCTGCCAGGCACAGCGGCACCGAAATCGATGCCGCATTTGAACCATGTTCTTGATCAGCAGGCCAAACGACCGCGAGGCAGTCCGGGTGTTCCCGTTCTGCCCCCGTGAAGTCCTCGGTTCGATCCACGCCCAACAAAGCAGCCACGGTGTCGTCCGCCGTGCCGTCCAACAGCAGCATGCGCCAGCCGAGGCTCTGAGCGGCGAAGCGCGCGCTGCCGAGTGCGTGCCCCACGTCGTGTTGACAGTAGCGAAAGGCTCGCTCTCCGTACTTCCAGGTTTCGCGCCAATTCACTGATGTAAAGCCAAGCAGGAACGCGTGCGGCGGGAACCCTTGCAGCAGTGCGGTGAAACTTTCCTTCGACCACTCCGCGCGCAGCTCCAATGCATGCTCTTTGGCGGTGTAGTGATAAAGACCCGGCGATGGCAATAGACCCGGGACGTCGCCGATGAGCAAATAGCCTTCAGTGGGATGCAGGTTGCCGCTCGATGGATTGGCGCGCAGTGCCCACCGCACCTCACCGGCCTGCTTCCAAGCCGTAATCGCCAGCGCGTATTCAAAGAAGCGCGAAAGGCTGTGGACGTTGACCGGCACGCTTGCGATTGCCTGCGGGCGATACAGGTCCACGTAGCGTGGGTCGTGCAGTGGCGTGTCGTCGGGTTTCAGGATCGGCAGGGCGACGCGCGGAGATCCCGCGTAGCGTCGAAAGGGATCCGGCTGATTCGCCCAGTCCATGTAACCGAGCGAACGCGCATAACGGCGAAAGTGATGTTTGGTCTCCCGGTGGTAGCGCATCACCATGTCCAGGGGAGCCAAAACATCGGTCACACCTTCAGGATTTCCAAAATCTCCCATCGGCGGCGATAGACCTTAGCGGGCCCGGTTCGCTTGGCGAAGGTTCCGTCGCTACCAAAGGCCAAAGCTGCCGGAACTTGCGGTCAGTTTGCGGCCCCCGCGCGCCAGTTACCGTGGAGCAGGGCCGGCACGCGATGCGACAGTTGCACGAGTCCGATCGGACCCGTATCGACTTTGCCCGCATCGAACACCGCCAGGTCGCTGCGATTCTCGGCGCCGCGATAGAGCACCGATAGCAGCCAGCCGTCGCCTTCGTCGGCACCGGCGTGGCGCTCGACGAATACGGGCTCGCCGCAAAAATCGCCGAGCGGCGGGTTCCATGACTGCAGCGCGCCGGTCGAGAGATCAATGTGAACAATGCCGGCGCACGCAGCAAGGCCGTCCTTGGAATGTTCGCTCATCGTCGACGACATCATGAAGCCATGCTTGTACACCTGCATCGCAAAGCGCCGGTCATGCGCCGGAAACTCGGCCGCGACGTCGCTGAGTTGATGCTTCACACAGCAGCGATCGGAGCGGTTTGCGGGATCGACGACCCAACGCACCAGCCGACCGGCACCTTGCTGCGCGATACCGGTCGGCGTGCCGTCGACGTTCGGATAACCCGGGGCGATGGGGTATTCGATCATGTCGCAGACGATCTTGCCGTCGTCGGTGTCGTACGCGTTCATCGGATGGAACACGTAGCTCGGATCTCCGCTGTACCAGTGCATGTCGGCCGCGGTTCCGTCGCGCCGCATGATGCCGATGTGCGTGCCCATGGCAGGTTCCCACGCGTACGCCGGCTTGCCGCTCTTGGCGCGCTCGAAGGATGCGGTAAGCGGAAAGATCGGAAACACGATGTGCGAGCGAGTGACGCAGAAGTCATGCACCACGCTCGCGAAAGGCGCCGTGAAGGCCTCCGAACGCTGCAGTCGACCATCGCGATCGAAGACATGTACCTTCATGTCTGGACTGAACAGTCCCTTGACGCCGTAGCTGAAGGAAACCAGTTCGCCGGACACCGGATCGATCTTCGGGTGCGCGGTCATGGGCCCCGAGAGCTGCCCGTCGTAGTCGCAATATCCCTTCGGCGCGAGAGTCTGCGCATCGAGCTCGAATGGCCGGTGCGTCTCTTCAAGCGCAACCAGGCGTCCACCGTGCCAGACGACGTTGGTGTTCGCCACGGTCGAGCGCAGATCCACGAGGCGTTGATCGGTCAGCGGCGAGGGCGCGAGCGAGCCCGCTGACAGACCTTCGCCTTCAGCGTGCTCCAGCTCCCACTTCGGCGTGCGCACCCAGCGGTTGCGATAGGAGGCGCGTCCGTCGGCGAACCGAAACATGTGCACCATGCCGTCACCGGCAAACCAGTCATAGTGGCCGCGCGGCGCGAACTGCGGACTGGGCCCGATGCGATAGAGCGTACCGACCAGTTGGCGTGGTAACTCGCCGGTGACCGGCAGGTTCTGCGCGTCGCCCTCGAGGTGCAGCGGCGCGTAGTAGCCGTTGAGGAACGGGTTGTCCAGCGGGAAGGGCTTGGCCATGGTGTTGAGCTCCATCGATTGCGACGCCGCAAGCGGAACATTCTTGGAGTGGAATACGTGCAGCGCAATCCTGCGCAGGAGTTCGGACGCGTTCGCGTCCGGCGACGGTCGCATCACCGGGCAAGGCGACGCGCGGCATGAAATGATCGCGCATGCCGCTGACACCCGACGATCTGAAGCGAATCGCCGCAGAGACGCTGGCGCACTACGACCAGCGCGCCCAGGCCTTCTGGGAAGGCACCCGCGACCACGACGTGAGCCAGAACATCGCTGCGCTGCTGCAGCATATGGAGGTAGCGCCACCGTTCGAGCTTCTCGACTTCGGATGCGGCCCAGGTCGCGACCTCACGACGTTCAAGTCGCTCGGGCATCACGCGATCGGCCTCGAAGGATCACCGCAGTTGGCCGCGTTGGCACGCGCCAACAGCGGATGCGAGGTGCTCGAGCAGAATTTCCTCGAGCTGGATTTGCCAGGCGGTCGATTCGATGGTGTGTTCGCCAACGCAGCGCTGTTCCACGTCCCGGGCCAGGAACTGCCGCGCGTGTTACGCGAGCTGCACGCGACGCTGAAGCCGGGCGGCGTGCTCTTCAGCTCGAATCCTCGCGGCGACGGTGAAGAGGGCTGGAACCGCGGCCGTTTTGGTACTTACCACGATTGGGAGACTTGGCTCGGCTACATGAGTGCAGCCGGTTTCGTCGAGCTCACTCACTACTATCGGCCGGCGGGCTTGCCGCGCGAGCAGCAGCCCTGGCTCGCAAGTGTGTGGAGAAAACCGTGGTCCTGAACCCTCAGGACTTGGTTGCCTCGGGCTTGGCAGTCGCAGCCGGAGCGAACCGGCTCTGCACCGCGATCAGTTGATCGTCCGTGGTGGCTACCAGCCACAAGCGTGCGCTCTCCACGATGTAGCGGTTGTGATCCTTGAACGGTCCCATGGACGCGACGGTCTTCCAGAGCACCGGCCCGGCGCGACTTTTTTTGCCCGACGGCGTTCCCACCAGCAGGCAATACGGTCCAAGCGGCAGCGACACGAACGGCTGCACCGGTCGCGCGCGCACGCGCCAGTCGATGAACGGTGCTTCGTTGATCAAGAGCGGTGCGGGCAGCCCGTGAAACACGGTGAAGTCGTACAGCGCGAGTTGCTCGCGCAGGCCCATGTACGCGCGCCGGATGTCGCCGATGACCGCAGCGCGGATTTCGTCCTCGAACATCGCCTCTTGCGAGTACCGCGCAAGCGCAAGCGAAGCGTCCTGTTGATAAGCACAGACGAGGCCAAGCTCCACGCAGTCCTGCGCCGCGCGCTGGACGTCGGCCACCGAGCCGGCTTTTTCCGGCTGCCCGAGTTGAGCAGCACCAAGGAACCGCGCAAGGTTGCCTTCTTGCGTTGCCGGGCCGGCCGCGTGCGCCTTGTCATCGGCGTCCTTGCTGAGCGACACGTAGAAGATCTTCTCGGAGGCAAAGCGCGCCTTCTTGCCGTCGTCGACCTTGACCTCGCCGTCGCGGCAGTCGAGATAGCGGGTATGGATGTGCCCGTGCTCCCAGACCCAGTTCTTCAGGAACGGGCGCAGCGGATGCAGCACCTCAGGGTCAGCCATTGATTCTCCACTCGCGGCGCCAGTCCGCCGCTTGCAATGCAGTCTATTCGCTCCGGCACCGTCGGCAGCGGCTACCGTTTTCGCAGCGGGGATTTCTTTGTGCCGGTGCGTTTGCCAAACACGCGTTGTGCCTGAAGCAGAAACGCCTCGGCCAGTGAGACACGTGGCCCACGCTTTGCCCATACGAGGCCGACGCGCCGGATCGGTGCGCGCCGCGGCAATGGGATCCTTGCGATCGCCAGGCCACTGTTCCAGAAAGGCGGCCAGTCCGGCACCAACGCAACACCCAGGCCTTGCGCGACCAGGGCCGCAATGGCCATCAAGCCGTCGATCTCGAGCCGTTGCTGCGGCCTGATTCCCTGGTCGCGCAAATAACGGTCCGCGAGCTGGCCGCCGAGGACCGAGCGGTCGTAGCGAATGAACGGCTGCGTTCTCAGCAGTTCGTGCGCATCGGAGCTGCTCAACGAAGTGGGCGCGATCACGACCAGCGGCTCTTCGACCAGCGCCTGCCACGCGCAGTTTTTCCCCACGGCAAATTGGGGCTCGACCACAATGGCCGCGTCCAAAGCGCCGGCGCTCACCTGGCGACACAGATCCACCGAATGGCCCGGCTCGACGAACACGTTCAGCTGCGGGAACTTGGCGTACAGCCCTTTCAGCACCGGCGGCAGCACGCTGGTCATGGCGGAAACAAAAACCCCGAGGCGGAATTCGCCCAGCGAGGTTCCGTCGCCCGCCACGGCGCGCAAATCGCGGACATCACGCAGCACGGCGCGCGCACTCTCGAGGATTTTTGCGCCCGCCTCCG
>DASQAE010000169.1:0-2322 GCA_035635915.1 Burkholderiaceae bacterium
TGGGGCGTGGGCGAGCACACCGACTACGGCCTGCTGACGATGCTGCTGCAGGATGATCACGACGGGCTGGAAGTGAAGTCCAACGGACGCTGGATCGATGCGCCACCGATATCGGGCACCTTCGTCTGCAACATCGGCGACATGCTGGATCGGATGACGCGTGGGTTGTATCGCTCCAACCCGCACCGCGTACGGCCGAGTCCACGTTACGACCGCCTGTCGTTCCCGCTGTTTTTCGATCCGAATTTTTTCGCTCGGCCGGCACCGATCGACGAACTGGCACACGTGACGCTCGACGACGATCGCGCGACGCGGTGGGATCAGGCGAGCGTGCACGCGTTCGAAGGGACGTACGGCGACTACTTGCTCGCGAAGATCTCCAAGGTGTTTCCGCAGCTGAGCCGGCAGGCGCTGTAGGTCATTCTTGTCCTGCCTTCACCAGTCCCGGATCTGCGGGTCGATGTATTCGTATTCGTTCGGCAGATCGATGTTGGTGTAGGACACCGACAGGCTTATGTCGAGGCCAGTCACCTGGTGCCACCACGCGAGCGGCAGGAAAACGGTCTCGCCCGGCTCGACGATCACTTCCAGCACCTTCACGTCCTTGAAGAGTGGATAACGCGTAAGGTCCGGGTGGTCGATGTCGATGGGACTGAAGACACCGAAGTAGTTATAAAGGCGCGGCGTCTGCAGCGGCGAGATGAAGCGCCACCGCTTGCGGCCGACCACTTGCGTATGCAGCAGCATCAGCGTGTCGTGATGGAGCGGCGTGTTGGTGCCGGCCGGGCCGAACCAGAAGTTGAAGCTGCGTGCGACCTCGTCGCCGCGGCAAAACGCAGGCATCGAACCGATGTCTTGCAGCAGTGGGGCGAATTCGGGCCGGCGCAGGATTTCGTTGTTGGCAGTCAGGTAATAGTCGTTGGTAATGCCGCCGCCAAGCACCTGGTCGACGAACTCGCCGATGCGCATCGTGCGTTGATGCTCGAGCTTGTTCTGTTCGAACTTCGGATCGGCGTTGCGCTCGGCCTGGATCTGCACCTCGAGATGGCCGAATCGTTGCTGCAGATATTGCGGCGACCAGCGTTGCATCGCCGGCCAGTCGCGCGCCAGGTCGGTCAACACAACCGGTCTCGCGCCGATGGCATAACGCTCGATGAACTCGTCGCGCGAGACACCACTGCGTTTTTCAACCTGCTGGTAATGCGGCGCCAGCTCCCACAGTTTCTGCTGATTCGCCAGCACCGATTCGAGCTTGCGCTGGATCTGCTGGAACTTGCGCGCGGCAAGCAACGCCGGCGACTGGTCCATCAACGTGATGGCGCTGCGCGCTTCGTTCGCATCCAGCCCCGCAGCGGCCATTGTCGCGACCATCGAGTCCGGCGTGCAGTCGCGCAGACGATTGTCGGCGATCCATTGATACCAGCCGGCGTTCAGCTCCTGCCGGATAACTGCCTTTTGTGCGTCGAGTTGCGTCGTGGCCTGGCTGGGCTCGAACAACGAGCGCGACGCTGTTGCGGCCACCGGTGCTGGACGTGGCTCGGGTGGTCTGGGGGGAATGCTCGGTTTCACGATGCTGCATTCGTTGAGTCCGCAATGATGGCATGGAGTCAACGAACGCTTGCACAGCTACGCCGCTGCGCTTCGCGCGGTCGCAGCGAGTTGCTCCACCGCCGCCCGCGCTACCTCACCAATCACCAAGATCGCCGGACTTACGATGCCCGCGCGCTGGATCATCTGCGCCATCGCCTGCAGCGTCCCGGTCGCAATCCTTTGTTCCGCCAGCGTCGCACTCGCTACCGCTGCCACCGGCGTCGCTCCACTTAGCCCCGCCGCCAGCAACCGCTCCTGAATCCTTCCCGCCTTCGATACCCCCATGTAGATCACCAGCGTCAGCCCGCTCGCCGCCAACGCCTCCCAATCGATCCGCTCCCCCGCCCCATCTTTTTCGTGCCCCGTGACAAAGATCACCCCAGGACTCGCCTCCCGATGCGTCACGCTGATGCCCGCCACCAGCGGCGCCGCCAGCCCGCTCGTGATCCCCGGGATCACCGTCACCTCCAGCCCCGCTGCCCGCAGATGCGCGCTTTCCTCTCCGCCGCGACCAAACAGGAACGGATCGCCACCCTTCAGCCGCACCACCGTGTGCCCGGCGCGCGCCTCCTGCAGCATCAGCCGCTCGATGAACGCCTGCGGCGTGCTCTTGCTGCCACCGCGTTTGCCCACTGCGATCACGCGCGTGCCGGGGCGGGTGTGCTCGAGCACTGCGCGATTGACCAGGTCATCGACCAGCACCACATCGGCCGCGCGTAGTGCGCGTACCGC
>DASQAE010000170.1:0-3632 GCA_035635915.1 Burkholderiaceae bacterium
CGCGGGATGTAGCTGCCGAACTTCTCGCGCAGTTGCGCGGGGAAGTAGCGCGCCAGCGCCGTGCCGATCCAGGGATCCTCGGGCAGATCGGACGCGAGCAGCTCATCGAACATCCACATCTTGCTGTAGGCAAGCAGTACCGCGCGTTCCGGATGGCTCAGACCGATCCCGCGCGCCTTGCGCTCGGCGATCTCTTCTTCGGTCGGCAGGAACTCGATCGCACGATTCAGCCGCCCCGTACGTTCGAGGTAGCGGATGAACCGCATTTCCTGGTCGAGATACTGCACGCTCATGCGCCCGACCACCGAGAGCGCCTGGGTCTGGAAGTAGTTGTCGCGCAGCACCAGCGCGGCGACGTCGTCGGTCATGCCTGCAAGCACGACGTTGCGTTGTTTCTCGGTCAGCTCGCCATCGCTGATTGCGAGCCCGAGCAGGATCTTGATGTTGACTTCGTGATCCGAGGTGTCGACGCCCGCAGAGTTGTCGATCGCGTCGGTGCTGATGCGCACGCCCCCGAGCGCCGCTTCGATGCGGCCGCGTTGCGTCACCCCCAGGTTGCCGCCTTCCGCGACCACTTTGACGCGCAGGTCGCGCCCGTTGATGCGTAGTGCATCGTTCGCGCGGTCGCCGACGTCGGCATGGGTTTCGGTGCTCGCCTTGATGTAGGTGCCGATGCCGCCGTTGTAGAGCAGATCGACCGGTGCCTTGAGGATCGTGCTCAGCAATTCGTTCGGCGCCAGGCGTTCCGCGGTGGTGCCAAGCGCGGCGCGCGCCTGCGGCGAAAGCGGGATCGATTTTTCCGAGCGCGACCAGACGCCACCGCCGGCCGAAATCAGCTTGGCGTCGTAATCGGCCCACGATGAACGCGGAAGCTTGAACAGCCGCTCGCGCTCCGCGAACGATGCCGCCGGATCGGGCGTCGGATCGATAAAAACATGACGGTGGTCGAAAGCTGCCAGGAGCTTGATGTGCTTCGAGAGCAGCATGCCGTTGCCGAACACGTCGCCCGACATGTCGCCGACGCCCACCACGGTGAAATCCGTGGTCTGGGTGTTATGGCCCATCTCGCGAAAGAACCGCTTCACACTCTCCCAGGCGCCGCGTGCGGTAATGCCCATGCCCTTGTGGTCATACCCGGCACTGCCGCCGGAGGCGAATGCGTCGCCCAGCCAGTGGCCGTACTCCTTGCTGATGGCGTTCGCATAGTCGGAGAACGTCGCTGTGCCCTTGTCCGCGGCGACCACCAGATACGGATCGTCACCGTCGACACGCACCACCTGCGGTGGCGGCACCACCTGGGTTGCGGCCAGGTTGTCGGTGAGATCGAGCAGGCCGCGCAGGAAATCCTGGTAACACGCGACGCCTTCCTTCATGTACGCCTCGCGCTCGGTCGTGGGTGGCGCCTTCTTCAGCACGAAGCCGCCCTTGGAGCCGACGGGCACGATGACGGTGTTCTTCACCATCTGCGCTTTGACGAGGCCGAGCACTTCGGTGCGGAAATCCTCCGGTCGATCGGACCAGCGCAGCCCGCCGCGTGCGACCTTGCCGCCGCGCAAGTGGATGCCTTCGAAGCGCGGCGAATAGACGAAAATTTCGTACAACGGCTTGGGTTCGGGCAGACCGGGCACCAGTGAGCAGTCGAACTTGCAACTCACGAACGTGCGCCGCGGCCCCGGTGCGCCTGAATGGCCGACACCGGTACGCCAGAAGTTCGTGCGCAGCGTGGCCTGGATCAGCGCCAGCAGTTGACGCAACACCCGATCCTCGGAGAGCACGTTCACTTTCTCGAGCGCGTCCTCGATGGCCTTGGTCTGCGTGACCGCGGTGGGCTCGTCGCGTGCGGACGGATCGAAGCGCAGCTTGAACAGCGCGACCAGCATGCGCGCGATACGTGGGTGCACGGCGAGGGTGGCTTCGATGGTCCCCTGCGAAAGAGCGAACCCGATCTGCTTCAGATACTTCGCATACGCGCGCAGCACCACGATTTCATCGGCGTTCAGGCCTGCGCGCAGGACCAGGCGGTTGAAGTCGTCGTTTTCGACCTCACCACGGAACACGCGCGCGAAGGTCTCTTCGAAGCGGCGTGCCAGCGCTTCGAAGTCGACGTCATCGACAACCTGGACCTGGAGGTCGAAATCGTGCAGTGAGATCGCCGCATCGCCGGTTCCGACGCGATCGTTTTGTTCCGCCAGTACGCGTGCTCCCATGTGCTCGAGCATCGGCAGGCTGTCCGACAACACGATCGGATCGCCGCGCCGGTACACCTTGAAGCCGAGCGTGTTCGACGCCGCGCCAAGCGGGCGGTACAACGCAAGCGCCAGTGGCGCCTCGGCGGTCAGGGCGTCGAAACGATGCACGTCCGCGACCGCTGCCCGCGCCGCGATGCGTTCGCGATAGTCCGGTGGAAAAGCGCCGCCCCAGCGTTTGTACAGTTCGCTGCCACGGGCTTCGCCCTCGGCTTCGATCAGCGCATCGCGCAACTGATCGTCCCAGCGCCGCGCGGCCGCGGCGAGTTTGTTTTCGACTTCCCTGCGGTCGTACGGCGGGATCTGTCCGGGCGTCGTGCGCACCAGGAAATGAATGCGCGCCAGCGCGATGTCGCCGAGCTGCGCGTTGAAGTCGGCCGAGGCGCCGCCGAACGCTTCGAGCAGGATGCGTTGGAACTTGACGCGCAGTTCGGTTGAATACGCTTCGCGCGGCACGTAAACCAGGCACGCGACAAAACGATCGAACGGGTCGCGCCGGATGAACAGGCGCAGCCGATGCCGCTCGCCGAGCGCAAGGATGCCGAGCGCAGTCTCGTAGAGTTCATCGTCGGAGATCTGGAACAACTCGTCGCGCGGGTAGGTCTCGAGGATGTGCTGCAGCGCCTTGGCCAGATGACCGCCGGGTGCCAGGCCCGCGCGTTGCGCGATCGCTTCAACCTTGCCGCGCAAAAGCGGCGTTTCCGCGACGCGCGCGGCGTACGCCGTCGAAGTGAACAAACCAAGGAAACGATGTTCGCCGATCACGGCGCCATTCGCGTCGTAGCGTTTGACCCCGATGTAGTCGGTGTAACCGGGGCGATGCACGGTGGAGCGCGTATTGGCCTTGGTTACCACGAGGATCGGCAACGCCGCACGCGCCAGCGCGCGTGCCTGCTGTGGCAATGCCGAAAAACTCGCCGAGGTTTTTTCCTGCTCCGTCTCGCGCAGCACGCCAAGCCCGGTGCCGGGCACCAGCCGCAGCGTGTCTTCGCCGCCTGCGGTAACGAGATCGTGACGCCGATAACCAAGCAGGGTCAGATTGTCCTTGGCCAGCCACTGCAGGAACGCACGCGCTTCGGCCACCTGAGGCGGCGGAAGCGTTGCGGGAGCTTGTTCCAGTTCAGCGATCGCTTCGTGCAGGCGCTCGACCATCGAGCGCCAGTCGTGGACCGCGGCACGGACATCGGCGAGCACGCGCTCGATCGCGCTGACGAGCGCGGCGCGCTGCTGCGGGTCGACCAGCCGATCGATTTCGATATGCATCCACGACTCATGCGGCGCGTCGGGCGCGTCGGCGCGCTGGCGGATCGTCAGGAGCGCGCCCGCTGCATCGCGTTGCACCGCGAAAATCGGGTGCACGATCAAGTGCAACGTAAGTCCCTGGCG